>CAZRKV010000251.1:0-4178 GCA_964600305.1 uncultured Nocardioides sp.
GCACCGCTCCGGGCAGGCCGTGGTCGAGATGCTGCGCCGGGGGATCACCGCGCGCCAGGTGATGACCAAGCCGGCCTTCGAGAACGCGATCGCCATGGCGATGGCCCTCGGCGGGTCGACCAACGCCGTCCTGCACCTGCTGGCGATCGCCCGCGAGGCCGAGGTGGACCTCACGCTCGACGACTTCACCCGGATCGGTGAGCAGGTCCCACACCTGGCCGACATGAAGCCCTTCGGGCGCTACGTGTGGACCGACTTCGACCGGGTCGGCGGCATCCCCGTGCTGCTCAAGGCCCTGCTCGACGCCGGCCACCTGCACGGCGACGTCCTGACCGTCACCGGCCGGACGATGGCGGAGAACCTGGAGGAGCTGGCCCCCGGGCCCCTCGACGGCGAGATCCTGCGCGCGATGGACCGGCCGATCCACGCCAGTGGTGGGCTGACCATCCTCAAGGGGTCGCTCGCGCCCGAGGGGGCCGTGGTCAAGAGTGCCGGGTTCGACGACTCCACCTTCACCGGCACCGCCCGGGTCTTCGACGGTGAGCGGGCGGCCCTCGACGCCCTGGCCGAGGGCGGGATCGTCGCCGGCGACGTCGTGGTGATCCGCTACGAGGGGCCCAAGGGCGGCCCCGGCATGCGGGAGATGCTCGCCATCACCGGGGCGATCAAGGGCGCCGGCCTGGGCAAGGACGTCCTGCTGATCACCGACGGTCGGTTCTCCGGGGGCACCACCGGCCTGTGCGTGGGCCACCTCGCCCCGGAGGCCGTCGACGCCGGACCGATCGCCTTCGTCCGCGACGGCGACCAGATCACGCTGGACGTCGCGAACCGGACCCTCGACGTGGACCTGGACGAGGCCGAGCTCGCCCGACGCCGGGAGGGCTGGGAACCGCTCCCGCCGAAGTACACCCGCGGCGTGCTGGGCAAGTACGCCAAGGTCGTGAAGTCGGCGGCGATCGGTGCCATCACGAGCTGAGGCGGCCGTGCCCGACACCTCGCCCGAGCACGCCGCCGACCTGGACGCCCGGGACCCGCTGGCGGCGTACCGCAACCGGTTCGTGGGGGCCGGCGGCGACCTGGTCTACTTCGACGGGAACTCGCTGGGGCGCCCCCTGGCCGCCACCGCCCCGCGGATGGCCGGCTTCGTCGAGGAGCAGTGGGGTGGTCGGCTCATCCGGGGGTGGGACGAGGGCTGGTTCGACGCCCCGCTCACCCTGGGGGACGAGGTCGGCCGCGTGGTCCTCGGTGCCCGCCCCGGCCAGACGGTCGTGGGCGACTCGACGACGGTGCTGCTGTACAAGCTGGTCCGCGCCGCGCTCGACCACCAGCAGCGGCAGGACCCGCGCCGCACCGAGCTGGTCATCGACGACGACAACTTCCCGACCGACCGGTACGTCGTCGAGGGGATCGCCGCCGAGCGCGGCGCCACCGTCCGGTGGATCGAGGTCGACCCGGCCGCCGGGGTGACGCCGGAGCAGGTGCACCAGGCGGTGGGGCCCCACACCGCGGCCGTGGTGCTCAGCCACGTCGCCTACCGGTCCGGGCACCTCGCGGACGCCCCCGCGATCACCCGACTGGTGCACGAGGCGGGCGGCCTGGTCGTGTGGGACCTCTGCCACTCGGTCGGGTCGGTCCCCCTGGCCCTCGACGACTGGCAGGTCGACCTGGCCGTCGCCTGCACCTACAAGTACCTCAACGCCGGGCCCGGCGCCCCCGCGCTGGCCTACGTCGCCGGGGCCCTCCAGGAGCCGCTGGTGCAGCCGATCCGTGGGTGGATGGGGCATGCGGACCCGTTCGCGATGGGACCCGGGTACCGCCCGGCCCCGGGGATGCGCCGGTTCCTCTCCGGCACCCCGCCTGTGCTGGCCATGCAGCCGCTGCGGGACATGGTCGCCCTGGTGCACGAGGCCGGGATGGACGCCGTTCGCGTGAAGTCGGTCGCCCTGACGTCGTACGTCGTCGACCTCGCGGACGCCTGGCTCGCGCCCATCGGGGTCGACCTGGCCACCCCGCGCGATCCGGAACGGCGCGGGGGGCACGTCAGCCTGGTGCACCCGGCGATGCGGGAGGTGCTCCCACGGCTGTGGCGACGGGACGTGCTCCCCGACTACCGCGACCCCGACGGGCTGCGGATCGGTCCCTCGCCGCTGTCGACCGGCTTCGCGGAGGTACGCCGCGGCATGCTCGCCGTGCGCGAGGAGCTGGAACGGCTGGCGTGAGAGGCTGCGGGCCATGGACCAGCGGATCAGCTTCATCACGCTCGCGGTGCGCGACATGCAGGTCACCCGCGACTTCTACGTCGACTCGCTCGGCTGGCGGCCGGTGCACGACCAGCCGGGGGAGGTGCTGATGATCCAGACGGGGGAGCACCTGGTCCTGTCGTTCTGGGCCGAGGCGCACTTCGAGGAGGAGGTGGGCCCGATCGCCCGCGGCACCGGCGTACCCCCGGTCACGCTGGCGCACAACGTGGGGACCCGGGAGGGGGTCGACCGGGTGCTGGAGTCGGCCCGGATGGCCGGCGCGGACCCCGTCGTCGAGGCCACCGAGCGCGAGTGGGGCGGGTACAGCGGCTACTTCGCCGACCCGGACGGCTTCCGTTGGGAGATCGCCTGCAACCCCGGTGAGGTGGGCCAGCTGGTGCTGCCCTCCTGACCCGCCGTGACCCCTGTGCCCGTCGCAGGGATCGCCGTACGGTGGGGAACATGGGCGCGAAGAACGAGGCGGACAAGCAGCTGTTGGCGATGTCGGAGGTCTCCGGCGCCGAGGGGCTGGAGGACTGGCGGGTGCTCGTGGGGGCGCTGCACACCCGGTTCCTGACCAAGCGGTTCGCCACCGGGCTGGAGCTGGTGAACCGGATCGGTGCGGCGGCCGAGGAGGCCGACCACCACCCCGACATCGACCTGCGCTACCCGCACGTGAACCTCAAGCTGGTCAGCCACGACGTGGGCGGACTGACCCGCCGCGACGTCCGGATGGCCCGCCGGATCAGCGAGATCGCCGCCGACCTGGGGGTCCGGGCGGCCCCGCACCGGGTCCAGGCGATCGAGATCGCCCTGAACACCACCGACACCGGGTCGGTCCTGCCGTTCTGGGAGGCGGTGCTCGCCGGTGACGCGAGCGGCGACGAGGTCGTCGACCCCGGAGGGGCGACCCCGTCGATGTGGTTCCAGGGCACCGACGACGTGTCCCCGGGCGCGATGCGGTTCCACGTCGACGTGACGGTGCCGCCCGACGTGGCCCGCGACCGGATCCAGGCCGCCCTGGACGCGGGCGGCACGCTCGTGGACGAGTCGGCGGCCCCGGCGTTCTGGGTGCTCCACGACCCGCAGGGCAACGCGGCGTGCGTGTGCACCAGCCAAGGCCGCGACTGACCGCATCCGGATGGTGGGACCGTGATCTCGCATCTTGGGACCCGTGTCACACTTGCTTGACGGCGCTTCGTGGGGCGGGGATCGTGGGCCCATGCGAACCGACATCCTCGTACGCACGCGACGCGTGAGCTGAGGCCCAGGGCCTCGCCTCCCGCGTCATCCCCTCGTCGCCGCCAGGCCGAGGGGTTTTTTGTTGCACGCACGACACCGACGACACACCGGCACGACAGGCGGAAAGTGAGCATGAGCCAGATCCAGCAGGGGCAGCAGGTGACCGGGGCCCAGAGCCTCATCCTCTCCCTGGAGTCGGCGGGCGTCGAGGACGTCTTCGGCATCCCCGGGGGCGCCATCCTCCCGGCCTACGACCCGCTGATGGACTCCACCCGCATCCGGCACATCCTGGTCCGTCACGAGCAGGGCGCCGGGCACGCCGCGCAGGGGTACGCCGCCGCCACCGGCCGCGTGGGCGTGTGCATGGCGACCTCGGGGCCGGGGGCCACCAACCTGGTGACGTCGCTGGCCGACGCCCACATGGACTCGGTCCCCATGGTCGCGATCACCGGCCAGGTCGCCGCCGGCGCGATCGGCACCGACGCCTTCCAGGAGGCCGACATCCGCGGCATCACGATGCCGATCACCAAGCACAACTACCTGGTCACCGACCCCGCGGAGATCCCGCGGACGATCGCCGAGGCCTTCCACATCGCCAGCACCGGACGCCCCGGGCCCGTGCTGGTCGACGTCGCCAAGTCCGCCCTCCAGGCGAGCACGGTCTTCGAGTGGCCCGCCCAGATCGAGCTGCCGGGC
>CAZRKV010000252.1:0-4171 GCA_964600305.1 uncultured Nocardioides sp.
GGTCAACGTGTTCCTCAAGTGCGAGGCCAGCCAGGACGGTCAGGTGCGGGGGCGCCGCAACGCGATGCTGGACGACTCCGACGTGCACTGGCACCGCCAGATCAAGGCGTGCGTCGGCGGCGTGACCGCAGCCGTGACCGGCGACCCCGCCGTGTTCGTGTCCGTCTCCGCGGCCCACCAGGGACCCGAGGGTGGCGGCCCGGTCGCCGCGATCGTCGACATGGACGGCTGACCCACCCGCAACGCGACGAGGCGGGCCGGAGGACGAATCCTCCGGCCCGCCTCCTTGTCGGTCCTGGTCCCCCCGTACTCCGTGACGTTCGGAACGCCACGAGCGCGAAATCACGACCCGAGCGTCACGGAGTATGGGGCGGTAGGAGCGTCAGCCCTCGGCCAGCCAGGCGCGGACGCTGTCGTTGTGCTCGCCGAGGGTCGGCGGCGGCAGGTGGTGCTCGCGGGCCCCGGCGTACGCGTTGTCGTCGAGCCGGAAGGCCGGCCCGGGCAGCTGGACCCGTCCGTGGGTGCTGTGGTCGACGTCGATCAGGAGGCCCTGGGAGCGGGTCTGCTCCCAGGCGTAGACGTCGTCGAGGGTGCGGACCTTCCCCGAGGGGACCCCGGCCTCGCTGAGGAGCTCGAGCCAGTGCTCGGCGGACTCGGTGGCCAGCACCTCCTCGATGGCGGCGATCAGCTCGGCCTTGTGGGCGACCCGGTCCCCGTTGGTCGCGAACCGCGGGTCGTCGGCCGGTAGGCCGACGGCACCGGCGAACGCTCGCCACAGTCCCTCCGAGCCGCAGGCGACCTGCACCGGGGCGGTCGCGGTGTGGAACATCCCGTACGGCGCGATCGCGGCGTGGTGGGCCCCGGAGAGCCCCGGCACGTCCCCGGCCACGGTCCAGCGGGTGCCCTGGAACGCGTGCACGCCGACCACGCTGGCCAGCAGTGAGGTCCGCACCACGCGGCCCCGGCCGGTGTGCTCGCGCTCGTAGAGGGCCGAGACCACCCCGAAGGCGCCGTTCATCCCGGTCAGCAGGTCCGCGATCGGGACCCCGACCTTGGTCGGCTCCTCGATCCCGGTGAGGCTCATCAACCCTCCCTCGCCCTGGGCGATCTGGTCGTAGCCGGCGCGACCCGCCTCGGGCCCGTCGTGGCCGAAGCCGGTCGCCGACATGATCACGAGGCCCGGGTTGAGCTCGTGCAGCCGCGCCACCGAGAAGCCCAGCCGGTCCATCACACCGACCCGGAAGTTCTCCATCAGTACGTCGGCCCGCTCGACCAGCTGTTCCAGGACCGCCTTGTCGTCGGCGTCCTTGAGGTCGAGCGTGATCGACTCCTTGTTGCGGTTGCAGGACATGAAGTACGTCGACTCCCGGTCCTCGCCCTCCCCGAGGAACGGCGGGCCCCATCCGCGGGTGTCGTCCCCGCCGTGCGGGGTCTCCACCTTGATCACCCGGGCGCCCATGTCGCCGAGCATCATCGCGGCGTGCGGGCCCGCCAGGGCGCGGGTCAGGTCGAGGACGACGATGCCGTCGAGGGGTGCAGTCATGGGCCTGACGCTAAGGTCCCCGTCCGCGTGCACCCAATGGCATCTTCTGCCAACACCCGCCGCGCGGGGGCGGGTAGAGTTGAATACTTGCGCGCGGGCGGTGGCCCGCGAGAGGGACGAGTCGGATGGGACCGCTGAGTGACTGAGGACACCGGGGCGACCGAGGACATCGCTGCCCGCGAGATCGCGGCCGAGCAGGCCGTCGTCGACCGGGTGCACGCCCAGCTGATGAAGTCGGCGACCGCTGCACGAGAGCTGGCCTCCGAGGGGCACAACCGCGGGCGCCTGGGCCACGAGGGCGGCCTGGTGGAGCGCGACGCGATGGTCTTCCACGCTGCGCGACGGATCGCCCAGCTCGACGCCGCCCACGAGGGGCTGGTCTTCGGGCGCCTCGACCTGCACCCCGACACCGACGACGAGCCCCGCTACATCGGACGGATCGGTTTGCGCGACGACGACCGGGACACCCTCCTGGTCGACTGGCGGGCGCCGGCGGCCGCGGTGTTCTACCAGGCGACGGCCGCTGCGCCGCACGACGTCGTACGCCGCCGGGTGCTGCGCTGCTCCGGTCCCCGGGTGCTCAGCGTGGAGGACGAGCTGCTCGATCCCGAGGCCCCGGGCGCCGACGCGCTGCCGATCGTCGGGGAGGGGGCCCTGCTGGCCCAGCTCTCCCGGGCGCGCGACCGGTCGATGCACTCGATCGTGGCCACCATCCAGGCCGAGCAGGACGAGGCGATCCGCGCCCCGGCCAAGGGTGTCGTCACCATCTCCGGCGGCCCGGGCACCGGCAAGACGGTGGTGGCGCTGCACCGGGCGGCGTACCTGCTCTACACCGACCGGCGCCGCTACGAGGGCGGCGGCGTGCTGGTGGTCGGTCCCTCCGGGGTCTTCATGCGCTACATCGAGCGGGTGCTCCCCTCGCTGGGGGAGACCGCGGTAGCGCTGCGCTCGCTGGGCGAGGTGGTCGACGACGTGCGCGCCACCCGCCACGACGAGCCGACGGTCGCCGACATCAAGGGGTCGGCCCGGATGGCGACGGTGGTACGCCGCCTCGCGCGCGAGCACCCGCCCGGTGCGCCGACGGGCTTCCGGACCTGGTGGCGCGACAACGCCCTCGTGCTCGAGGCCGACCGGCTCGAGTCCCTGCGCACCCGGCTGCTGGCCCGCGGGCGCCGCAACCGCCAGCTCCCCCGGGTGGCCCCGGCCCTGCTCGACGCCCTGTGGCGCCAGGTCCGGTCCGAGCGCGGCCGTGAGCGCGGTCGGGAGTACTTCGACGACGAGATGCTCGCCGACGACTCCTTCCTGGAGTTCGCCGCGGCCTGGTGGCCGCCGTTGGTCGCGACCGAGGTGCTGGAGTGGCTGCGCGACCCCGAGCTGCTCGCCCGCTGCGCGACCGGGGTCCTGGACGAGGAGGAGCAGCGGCTGCTCGCGAAGTCCTGGGCCGGTGGCGGGTTGTCGGTCGAGGACGTGCCACTGCTCGACGAGCTGCGGTACGCGCTGGGCGACGTGCCGCGCCGTACCGATGCCGAGCACGACCTCGACGACACGCTGTCCTACAGCGAGGGCGGCATCGACCTGGCCGAGCTCACCACGGCCGCGGACCGTGAGTACGCACCCGCCCGGCCCGCCTGGAGTCCACCCACCCACCGCCTCGAGGACGACCCGTTCGCCCACGTGCTGGTCGACGAGGCCCAGGACCTGAGCCCGATGCAGTGGCGGATGGTGGCCCGGCGCGGGCGCACCTCCACCTGGACGATCGTCGGCGACCCGGCCCAGTCGTCGTGGCCGGACCCCGCGGAGTCCGAGGCGGCCCGCGAGGCCGCGCTCGAGGGCAAGCCGGTGCACGCCTTCCACCTCTCGACCAACTACCGCAACTCCTCCGAGATCTACGCCTTCGCCGCCGACTACGCCCGACGGGCCGGGTTGCAGGCCGACCTCCCGCAGGCGGTGCGCTCGACCGGGAAGGAGCCGGTCGTGGTGCGCGACGCACCCGACCTGGAAGCGGCCGTGCGTGCCGAGGCGGTGCGCCTGGCCGGGGAGCTGGCCGGGACGGTCGGCATCGTGGTGCCTGCGGCGCGCCGCGCCCAGGTGAACTCCTGGGTCGCCGGCTGGCCGGAGCTCGCCGACGACGCCCCCTCGGCCCGGGCCTCCATCGACTCCTCGACGAGCCCGAGCGGCGAGGACCGGGTCGTCGTGCTGACCGGCCTGGACACCAAGGGGCTCGAGTTCGACGGGATCGTCGTCGTGGCGCCCGAGGAGATCGAGGCCGAGTCCGCCACCGGCCGGGCCACGCTGTACGTCGTCTACACCCGCGCGACCCAGCGGCTCTCCGTCGTCTCCTGACCGACCCCCGGCACCGCCGAGAGGTCATGTTCTCCCGCCTCGGGAGGGTCGAGAAGTCATGTTTTCCCCGCCCACGAGCGCCGAGAAGTCACCTCCTCCCGGGTGGTCCGCTGAGCATCCGTCATAGGTCGAACTGTTGTTCACAACCGCCGGGATTCCGGGTGGAGACTGTCGGTGGTGGGCTCTAGCGTGTGGGGTATGGATCAGATCACCGCCACCACCGCGAGCGTCGGGACGACGCATCCGGTGCTCGCGCTGGCGCGTGAGGTCGACGCAGGCCTGGAC
>CAZRKV010000253.1:0-4170 GCA_964600305.1 uncultured Nocardioides sp.
GCGGTCACGAGGTCACCGCGGCGCACCCCGGCGGGCGGGGAGGCCAGGGTCGTGGTCCCGTCGACGTCGGGCCCCTGGTGGGCGGCCCGCCCCTCGACCACCGGGCCGTCGGGGCCGCGCAGGGACTCGACCAGCACCTCCACGGGGCTGCCGATCCGCTCCTCGGCCCGCTGGGCGTTGAGCTCGGCCACCAGGGCGGTCACGTGCTCGGTGCGGGCCCGGATCTCGTCCTCGTCGAGCTTGCCGTCGTAGCCGGCCGCCTCGGTCCCGTCCTCGTCGGAGTAGCCGAACACGCCGGTGACGTCCAGGCGCGCGGCGACCAGGAAGTCGCACAGGGTGCGCAGGTCGTCCTCGGTCTCGCCGGGGAAGCCGACGATGACGTTGGAGCGGACGCCGGCGTCGGGGGCCAGCGCCCGGACCCGGTCGAGGAGACCGAGGAAGCTGTCGGGATCCCCGAACCGGCGCATCCGGCGCAGCACCGAGGCGCTCGCGTGCTGTAAGGACTGGTCGAAGTCCGGCGCCCCGCCGGGCGTCGCGGCGATCGCCTCGACCAGGCCCGGACGGATCTCGGCCGGCTGGAGGTAGGACACCCGCACCCGCTCCACGCCGTCGACCGCGGCGAGCTCCCCGACCAGCGTCTGCAGCAGGCCGGGGTCGCCCAGGTCCTTGCCGTAGGAGGTGGAGTTCTCGCTGACCAGGAACAGCTCGCGGACGCCCTGGTCGGCCAGCCATCGCGCCTCCTGCAGCACGTCGGCGGGCCGCCGCGACACGAAGGAGCCGCGGAAGCTCGGGATGGCGCAGAAGGAGCAGCGCCGGTCGCAGCCCGACGCGAGCTTGAGCGGGGCCATCGGTCCCCCGTCCAGCCGCCGGCGCACGGCGCGGGGGCCCGACTCGGGGGCCACCCCCTCGGGCAGGTCGGCGACGGCGTGCCCGGGGACGGCCAGCTCGGTGTCGGCACGCTCGAGCGGGGCCACCGGGAGCAGGCGGCGCCGGTCCGACGGCGTGTGCGCCGGGTGCGACCCACCGGCGAGCACCGTGCGGAGCCGCTCCCCGATGTCGGGGTAGTCGTCGAAGCCCAGGACCGCGTCGGCCTCCGGCAGCGAGGAGGCGAGGTCCTTGCCGTACCGCTCGGCCAGGCACCCCACCGCGACCACCGCCCGGGTCGTCCCGTCCTCCTTGAGGTCGGCGGCCTGCAGGACGGTGTCGATGGAGTCCTTCTTGGCGGCCTCGACGAAGCCGCAGGTGTTGACGAGGACGGTGTCGGCCTCTGCCGCGTCGGGCACGAGTCGGAACCCGTCGGCGGCCAGGCGTCCGGCGAGCTCCTCGGAGTCCACCTCGTTGCGGGCGCACCCGAGGGTCACGAGCGCGACCGACGGCGGCAGGTCGGAGGAGTCGGGAGGACTGCTGGGCTGGGTGCTGGTCATGTCCGTCCCGAGTATGCCGCCTGCGAGCACACGGGGCTGCCCCGGCACCGACGTGAGGGCCCTCACCCCGCCCTCAGCGGACGATGAACGTACCGCGACCGGGCATTCCGGACTGGCCGAGGGTGCCCCGGTTCCGGCCCGCCAGGTGGATCTCGATCGCCCCTGCGTCCGAGGACTCCACCTGCACGGGGGGTGCCGCATCGACCTCCTGGGTCTCGCCGTGGGCGACATCGCCCTCGAACACGACCTCGCCCGTGGCGTCGCGCACCACCACGGAGGCACCGCCCTGGACCGAGCGGAGCTCCACCTCCACCGGGTCCGCCACGGCCTGGCCGTTGGCGACCCCCGCGGACCCGTTGAGGACCGGTGCGGGCTCCTGCACCTCACCGGGTGCGTCCATCAGCAGCCGGGCGACCGACCAGACGAGCACCAGGGCCATCACCGCGGCGACGAGCACCGACCAGTTCGGGCCTCCGCGGGTGCCCCGGATGGCGCCACCGGGAGAGGTCGCCAGCTCGGCCTCGAAGACCCGACGGGGGCTGATCGGTGCGTCGGCGTACCGCTCGTCGTAGGCCGCCAGGAGCCCGCTGACGTCGATGCCCAGGACCCGAGCCAGGGTCCGCAGGTGGCCCCGTGCGTAGAAGTCCCCGCCACAGGGCGCGAAGTCGTCGACCTCGATCGACTCGATCACGTGCGGCCGGATGCGGGTGCGTTCGGCGAGCTGGTCGACGCTCAGTGCCAGCCGGGTGCGGGCCGCGGCGATCTCGGGACCGATCACGGGGTCGGCGGCCGGACGGGCCTCCAGGTCGTCGATCACCAGCGGCTCGACGGCCTCCCCGGGGCGTGCGATCGGACGCACCTGCGCCAGCTCCCGGTCCCCCCAGGGCACCGGGTCCTCGACCAGGCTCACGCTCCCCGGACGGTGGAGCTGGCGACCCTCCAGCGGCTCGGGTGCCTCCTCGCCGGCGTGCACGAGGTCCACGCGACGCGCGGTCCGGGTGTCGCGAGCCGGCTCGGGGGTCGGGGTGGGCTCCGGCTCGCGCTCCGGAGCAGGGGACTCCGCCAGCCCCTCGTCGTCCTCCTCCTCACCGGCCAGGCCGTCCGGCTCCTCGGGCGCGGTCCGACCGCGCTCCAGGCGGGCGGACAGGACACCGATCGCGGAGGCCAGCGCCGGGCGGGGGTCACGCAGCCGTCGGGGCAGCCGCGGGCGGTCCTCCGCCACCACCGGCGGCTCCGGCACCTGCGGGGCCTCGACCGCCTCGCCGTCCCCGGGGACGGGCTCGGCGTCCACCGGGTCGGGCTCGGTCCGCGGACGGGGCTCGACGAGGGAGATCATCGAGGCACCGTCCGCCAGGCGCTCCAGGGCACCGGCGAGGTCCTGCGTGCCCGACACCCGGGTGCCCAGGCCGATCGGGACGGCGAAGGGGGCGCCGTACAGGCGGCTGGCCAGACGGGCCTGGCGGCGCCCACCGGCGTCCAGGCCCGCGAGCACCCGGTCCGGGTTCCGCGGGGCGAGCACCAGCCGCCCGTCGCGGAGCAGGCCGTGGCGTGGGGTGTGGTCCACGCGGGCCAGGGCGCCCCACGGCAGCCCGTGCCAGGTGCGGCCGAGGCGGATGCGGACGCCCTGGGCGTCCGCGACGAGGAGCGGGGTGCGGGCGTCGACGAAGGACCGCAGGAAGCCGATGCCGATGATCGCGGTCACGACCGCCAGGCTCCAGTCCAGCCAGGCGCCGGTCGCGCTGGCCCGCGCGAGGTAGGCGATCGCCAGGCCGGCGCCGAGCACGCCCACCAGGGCGGCGAGGCCGGCGTTGCGGCGTACCTCCACCGCGTCCGGCGCGGCGCTGAGCCGGTGGCGGTCGTCGACGGCCTCGTCGCCGTGGTCGGGACCGTCCCACTCCTCGGCTGCACCCACGGCGCTCACCCCTCCCCTTGCAACGTCGCGATGACGTCGTCCATCTCGTCGGGCTTGACCAGGACGTCGCGGGCCTTGGATCCCTCGCTCGGTCCGACCACGCCCCGGCTCTCCAGGATGTCCATCAGGCGGCCGGCCTTGGCGAAGCCGACCCGGAGCTTGCGCTGGAGCATGGAGGTCGACCCGAACTGGGTCGAGACGACCAGCTCGATCGCCTGGACCACCAGCTCGAGGTCGTCACCGATCTCGTCGTCGAGGTCCCGCTTCGCGGCCTGGGGTGCGGTCACGTCCTCGACGTAGGTGGGCTCGAGCTGCTCCTTGCAGGCCTTGACGACCTGCTGGATCTCGCCCTCGCTCACCCAGGCACCCTGCACGCGCAGGGTCTTGGACATGCCCATCGGCAGGAACAGCCCGTCGCCCTGGCCCACGAGCTTCTCCGCCCCGGGCTGGTCCAGGATGACCCGGCTGTCGGCGAGCGAGGAGGTCGCGAACGCCAGGCGGGAGGGGACGTTGGCCTTGATCAGACCGGTCACCACGTCCACCGAGGGCCGCTGGGTCGCGAGCACCAGGTGGATCCCCGCGGCGCGGGCCAGCTGGGTGATCCGCACCACGGCGTCCTCGACGTCGCGGGGGGCGACCATCATCAGGTCGGCGAGCTCGTCGACCACCACCAGCAGGTAGGGGTACGGCGAGAGCTCGCGCTCGCTGCCCGGGGGCAGCTCGATCTTGCCGGCCCGGACCGCCTTGTTGAAGTCGTCGAGGTGGCGGAACCCGAAGTTGGCCAGGTCGTCGTAGCGCATGTCCATCTCGCGCACGACCCACTGCAGCGCCTCG
>CAZRKV010000254.1:0-4148 GCA_964600305.1 uncultured Nocardioides sp.
CCTAGAGCGCGAGGCCCAGCGCCGCGTCGAGCAGCCGGTGCATCGCGGCCCCGGCCTCCGGGTCGCTGGTGTCGGCGAGCCCGTCGGCGCCCAAGGTGGCGTCCACCCACTCCTGCACGTGGGCGAGCGCCGAGGGCGCGTCGAGGTCGTCGGCCAGCGCCGCCAGCACCCGCTCGGTGACCGGCCCCGCCGGGGCGCCGGCCCCGAGCGAGAGCGCCCGACGCCACTGGTCGAGGGTCTCGACGGAGCCCCACAGCTCCTCGTCGGTCCACTCCCAGTCGCCGCGGTAGTGGTGCCGGAGCAGGGTGAGCCGCACCGCCATGGGGTCCACGTCGCTGCGGCGCAGTGCCTGCACGAACACCAGGTTGCCGAGGGACTTCGACATCTTCTCGCCGTCATAACCGACCATGCCGGCGTGTGCGTAGACACGGGCGAACCGCTCGCCGGGGTGGGCCACCTGTGCCTGGCCGGCGCACATCTCGTGGTGGGGGAACACCAGGTCGCTGCCCCCGGCCTGCACGTCGAAGGACATCCCGAGGTGCTCCAGCGCGATCGCGGTGCACTCGATGTGCCACCCGGGCCGCCCTCGGCCGAACGGGCTGTCCCAGGCCGGCTCCCCGGGACGCTCCGCGCGCCACAGGATGCAGTCGAGCGGGTCCTTCTTGCCGGGGCGTTCGGGGTCGCCCCCGCGTCGGGGGAAGACCGCCAGCATGTGCTCGTGGTCCAGGCCGCTCACCGCCCCGAAGGCCGGGTCGGCGTCGACGGAGAAGTAGAGGTCGTCGTCCACGGCGTACACCGCGCCGGTCCCCTGCAACCGCTGGACGAGCCCGATCACCAGGTCGACGGTCTCCGCGGCTCCGAGGAAGTGCTTCGGCGGGACGACGCGCAAGGCCTCCATGTCACCGCGGAACACCTCGGTCTCGCGCTCGGCGATCTCCTGCCACGGGGTGCCGACCTGGGCGGCGCGCTCGAGCAGCGGGTCGTCGACGTCGGTGACGTTCTGGACGTAGTCCACCTCCACCCCCGCGTTGCGCCAGGCACGGACCAGCAGGTCGAACCCGACGTAGGTGGCCGCGTGGCCGATGTGGGTGGCGTCGTACGGCGTGATGCCGCAGACGTAGAGCCGGGCGCCGGGGCCGGTGGAGGCGTCCTGCGGCTCACCGGTGGCGGTGTCGTGCAGGGTCACCGCGGGGCCGCGGACGGGCAGTGAAGGGACCTCCGGGGCCGGCCAGGGACGCATGCAGGGAAGCCTAGCCAACGCCGGTCAGAACGCGGGCCAGGGGATGGAGGGCCAGTGCGGTGAGGGGCCCGGCAGCTGGCCCGCCGCCAGCAGGCCACGGCAGCGGGCTGCGGTCCCTGCCACCTCCTCGGCGGTCAGCAGGTCGACGAGGCGCCGCCCGAGCTCGCCCTCCAGCCCCGAGAGCACCCGCTCGACACCGGCGCGCTCCTCCGGGGTGAGGGGGGATCCCGTCCACCCCCAGAGCACGGTCCGCAGCTTGGGGTCGACGCTGAAGCACACGCCGTGGTCGACGCCGTATCGACGACCGTCGGCCATGGCGAGCACGTGACCACCCTTGCGGTCCCCGTTGTTGATCACGACGTCGAGGACCGCCATCCGCCGCAGCTCGGTCGTGTCCTCGTGGACCAGCGTCACCGGCCGGTCCTCTCCGTCCACCGCCTCGACGACGTGCAGCCAGCCGGGGGGCTCCTCGCCGGTGGGCACCACGTCCACCGCCAGGACGTCGGTGTCCGGTTCCTGCCACTCCTGGACCATCCCGGGACCGTGCGGCCCCTCCGCGAGCCACGTCCGCGGGACGACGCCCCAGCCCAGCTCCTCCGAGACGGCGTACGCCGCGACCTCGCGCTGCGCGAGGGTGCCGGTCGGGAAGTCCCACAACGGGCGCTCCCCCGCCACCGGCTTGTACACGACCCGCCGGCCACGGAGCTCGGCGAGGAAGGTGGCGTTGCTGGCGGGCATGATCCGCCCGAGGATCGTCAGCCCGTCGGCGCGGGTGCTCACGGTTCGCGGCGCTTGAAGCCGTTGGCCCGCACGCACAGGTGGCCCTCGGGATCGATCGGCTCGTTGCAGAATGGGCAGGTCGGCCGGCCCGCCCCCAGCACCTGCTCGCAACGCTTGACGAAGGCGCGGGCGGCACCCGGGGTGATCCGGACCATGAAGATCTCCTCCGGCTCCGGCTCCTCGACCTCCTCGTCGGCCTGGTCCGCGCCGAGCACCGCGGCCTCGGTGTAGGGGAACACCTCGATCACCACCCGCTCGGCCTCGGCGTCCCAGGCGAGCGTCATGGTGCCCGCGCGGAACTCCTCCTCGATCGGCTGGTCGAGCGGTTCGGTGTCGTCGAGGTCCAGCGGGGCCACCGCGGGGACGACGTGCTGGTGCTGCTCGTGCTCCATGAGCTCGTCGAGCAGCTCGTCCACCCGCTCGGCCAGGGCCTGGACCTGCTGCTTCTCCAGGGCGACGCTGGTCAGCCGTGTCCCGCTGCGCGCCTGCAGGAAGAACGTCCGGTCGCCGGGCTCGCCGACGGTGCCGGCGACGAACCGCTCCGGCGGGTCGAATCCGTGGACCACAGGTGACATGCGCCCCACCCTATGTCGGGCCGGCTCCGCCGCCGACGGCCGCGTCGGCACGGCGGGACCGTCGGCGGGAGCGGCGCGGCGGTCGGAGCCAGGCCAGGTCGCCGTCGTGGGTGTTGGTGCCCAGGACGTAGGGGCGGGTGCCGGTGTAGCGCACGACCGAGAGGGACCCCGGATCCACGCCGATGCGCTGGAACAGGTCGAGGTGGAGGCCGAGCGCGTCGGCGAGGACGGACTTGATGATGTCGCCGTGGCTCACCGCCAGCCACACCGCGTCCGGCCCGTGCTCGGCCTCCACCGTGGCGTCGTGGCGGCGTACGGCGTCGACGGCGCGGGCCTGCATCGACAGCAGCGACTCACCCCCGGGGAAGACGGCCGCCGAGGGCTGCTCCTGCACCGTGCGCCAGAGCGGATGCTTGGCGAGGGCCTTCAGCTCCGCGCCCTGCCACTCGCCGTAGTCGCACTCCAGCAACCCGCGCTCGGTGCGCACCGAGGGGGCGTCGGGGTGCTCGTCGAGCAGCACCGCCACGGTCTGCCGGCAACGCTGGAGCGGACTGGTGAGGGCAGACCGGATCGGGACCTCGCGCAGCCTCGCCGCGGCCCGCCGGGCCTGGGCCCGCCCCTCGTCGTCGAGACCGACCCCGCGCGACCGACCGGCGAGCACCCCGGTCGCGTTCGCGGTGGTGCGTCCGTGGCGCGCGAGGATCACGGTGGCCATGGGTGCGACCCTAACCCGCCTACGCTCGGGTCGTGATCGTCGACAACGCGGTGTACCGACACGGGACCCGGCTCGCCATCGACTGCGAGCCGGATGACTTCGCCGGGGTACGACGCCGGTGCACCCACGAGGGGGACTTCGCCTGGGTGGGGCTCCACGAGCCCGACAGCGAGGAGCTGGCCGCCCTGGCGGAGGCGTTCGGGCTCCACGAGCTGGCCATCGAGGACGCCCTGAAGGCCCACCAGCGCCCGAAGCTCGAGCGGTACGGCGACACGCTGTTCGTCGTCTTGAAGACGCTCTGGTACATCGATGCCGACGACCAGGTCGAGACCGGGGAGATCGCGGTCTTCCTCGGGTCCGACTTCCTCGTGACGGTCCGCCACGGGGAGGGGTCGCAGCTGCACGCCTCGCGGCTGTCCATCGAGGAGCGCGGGGTCCTCGAGCACGGCCCCTCGGCGGCGCTGTACGCCGTCTGCGACTCGGTCGTGGACGGCTACGAGTCGGTCGCCGCCGCGCTGGAGGAGGACGTGGACGAGGTGGAGACCTCGGTGTTCTCCCCCGGCCGCAGCAACGACTCGGAGCGGATCTACACCCTCAAGCGGGAGATCGCGGAGGTGCGCCGTGCGGTGCTCCCGCTGCGCGACCCGGTCGACCGGTTCGCCCGGGCCGGCCTGCCGCTGGTCGAGGAGGCGCTGACGCCGTTCTTCCGGGACGTCGCCGACCACCTGGCGCGGGTCGCGCTGACCATCGACGGGCTGGACGGCCTGCTCTCGACCGCGTTCGACGCCCACCTGGCCCAGATCTCGGTGCAACAGAACAACGACATGCGCAAGATCTC
>CAZRKV010000255.1:0-4148 GCA_964600305.1 uncultured Nocardioides sp.
CTACTCCGGCCAGGCCGACTGGGAGGCGATCGCCCGCCTGGTCGAGCACGTCGACATCCCGGTCCTGGGCAACGGCGACATCTGGGAGGCCGCCGACGCCCTCCGGATGGTGGAGCAGACCGGCGCCTCCGGGGTCGTGGTCGGGCGCGGGTGCCTGGGTCGGCCGTGGCTGGTCCGCGACCTGGCGGCCGCGTTCGCCGGGGAGCAGGTCGCGACGCTGCCCTCGCTCGGCGAGGTGGCCGCCATGATGCGCCGCCACGCCGAGCTGCTCTCCGAGCACCTGGGGGAGGAGCGCGGGTGCACCGAGTTTCGCAAGCACGTGTCGTGGTACCTCAAGGGCTTTCGTGCCGGGAGCCGGTTGCGGCGCTCCCTGGCGCTGGTCGACAGCCTGGCGGCCCTGGACGCGCTGCTCGCGGAGCTGGATCCCGAGGAGCCGTTCCCGGTGGCCGAGCTGGGTACGCCCCGCGGCCGCCAGGGGTCCGCCCGCCGACGGGTGGTGCTGCCCGACGGGTGGCTCGACGACACCGACGGGCGGGGCTCCGGCCTGCGCGAGGAGGCCCTGGAGGCGTCCGGGGGGTGAGGGCCGACACGTGTGCCACGGGCCACGCGCCCTTGGGCCGTGCCCAGCGATGTGTTCTACTCGGTTCTCGTGCGTCCGCGGCCACCGCTGCGAGCGCACGTCGCAGTGTCAGCGAATTGTCAGCGAAGTAAAGGACGAAGGCTGTGGCCCACTCCCGCCACCAGCATCACTCCGATGCCCGCAAGAACCGCAAGATCCCCCGAGCCGCGCTCATCGCAGCCCCCATCGCCACGGTCGTCACCCTCGGTGCGGTCGGGTACGGCGTCCTCGCCGACAGCGGCGGTGCGGTCCAGGACTCCGTGACCACCCAGGCGTCGGTCGGTGACGTGCTCGGCGACCGCGAGGACCAGGTGTCCCGCTCGGCGCCCCGGGCCACGGTCGAGGGGCCGACCAAGAAGCAGCTGCAGCGGATGCGGCGCGAGGAGGCCCGCGAGCAGGCGCGTCGCGAGGCCCGTCGGGAGCGGCAGGCCACCCGGGCGGCGATCCGCAACGCCTCCACCGAGCTCTGGACCACCGCGGAGCTCAACCTGTGGGACGACCGGGGTGACGACGCCGGCCGGCACGGCACCGTCGAGGAGGGCGAGCAGGTCCTGATCACGGGCCGGTCGGGCAACGGCCGCACCGAGATCGTCATCGACGACCGCGCCTGGTGGGTGACCTCGGGCTACCTCGACGAGGACAAGCCGGAGCCGCCCGAGCCCGAGCCGGAGGCCGAGGAGGAGTCCACGTCCTCGTCCTCGCAGAGCCAGGGCCTCAGCACCGCCCCGTGCTCCAACGGCGCGTCGGCCAGCGGCGGCGCCAACGTGCAGCAGGTGCTGCGGGCCACGTGCGCCTTCGCCCCCGAGATCACCTCCTACGGGGGCACCCGTCCCGGTGACGGTGGCGACCACGGGGCCGGGCGTGCCCTGGACGTCATGGTGAGCGGCCAGCGCGGCTGGGAGATCGCGGAGCACCTGCGGTCCAACAGCTCGCAGCTGGGTATCAGCTACATCATCTACTCCCAGAAGATCTGGTCGGTGGACCGGGCCGGTGAGGGCTGGCGGAGCATGTCCGACCGCGGCTCGACCACGGCCAACCACTACGACCACGTGCACGTGTCGACGTACTGACCGTGCGCGGTCGGGCGGCGCCCGACTGATTTTTTTGCGGACCGCGGAGGCCCGGGTGCTCGACATCCGGTCCTCCGCGGTCCACGCTGTTCTCCATGTTGGAGAGCCTGGCGCAGCGACTCGGCCTGCGGACGAACCCGACGATCTTCTTCTGGTCCGCGGGCCTGATGGTCGTCTTCCTGATCCTCCTGCTCCTCTTCCCCGCCTCGATCGGTGACTGGTTCACCGACGCGCGGGACTGGATCGTCACCAACACCGGGTGGTTCTTCATCTTCGGGGTCACCTCGTGGTTGTTCTTCCTGGTCTGGATCGCGATGAGCCGGTTCGGCCGGATCCGGCTGGGGGCCGACGACGACAGGCCGGCCTACGGCAACGTGGCCTGGTTCGCCATGCTGTTCGCCGGCGGCATCGGCACCGTGCTGATGTTCTGGGGGGTCGCCGAGCCGATCTCCCACTTCTCCACGCCGCCCTTCTCGGGCGTGGAGCCGTACTCGGTCGAGGCGTCCCAGGACGCGATGGCGTTCTCGCTCTACCACCTCAGCCTGCACACCTGGGCGATCTTCACCCTGCCGGGCCTGGCGTTCGGCTTCTTCGTCTACCGCTTCCACCTGCCGCTGCGGGTGAGCTCGGTGTTCTACCCCTTCATCGGCGACCGCATCTACGGCCGCCTGGGCCACACCATCGACATCTTCGCGGTGCTGGGCACGCTCTTCGGCCTGGCGGTCTCGCTGGGCCTGGGCACCCAGCAGATCAGCGCCGGGCTCAGCGAGCTGACCGGGCTCTCCGACGCGGTGTGGCTGCGGGTGGCCATCATCACCGTGCTCACCGTCGTGGCCACGAGCTCGATCGTGGCCGGTCTGGACAAGGGCGTGCGGCGCCTGTCCATCCTCAACATCGGCATGGCCACCGGCCTGATGCTGTTCGTGCTGTTCTTCGGCGACACGGTGTTCCTGTTCCGCCAGATCATCGAGAGCCTCGGCCTCTACCTCCAGAACATCGTCCAGCTGTCGTTCTGGAACGACTCGATGGCCTCCTACACCAAGGACGGCGGCTGGGGCTGGCAGGGCGGCTGGACCGTCTTCTACTGGGCGTGGACGGTCACGTGGGCGCCGTTCATGGGAGTCTTCCTGGCCCGGATCTCCAAGGGCCGCACCATCCGCGAGTTCGTGCTCGGGGTGCTCGCCGCCCCCTCGCTGTTCACCCTGGTCTGGTTCGCCATCTTCGGGTGGTCGGCGATGCGCAACGACGGGATCGGCGGCGACGGCGGCCCCATCTCCGACGCGGTGGCCGAGAGCGTCCCGCTGGCGATGTTCACCTTCTTCGAGAACTTCCCCGGCACCACCTTCATCCAGGGCCTGGCCGTGGTGATCGTGGCGCTCTTCTTCGCCACCTCCTCCGACTCCGCCTCGCTCGTGGTCGACATGCTGTGCGCCGGGGACGACGAGGCCGGGCCCACCCGGCAGCGGGTGTTCTGGGGTGTCTCGGAGGGCCTGCTGGCCGCCTCCCTGATCGTGCTGGGCGGTGAGGCCGGGCTGGTCGCCCTGCAGCAGGTGATCACGGTGATCGGGCTACCGATCTTCATCATGGCGTTCGTGATGCTGTTCGCCCTGGTCAAGGGCCTGCAGGACGAGCATCGGGCGCTGCGCCAGGTGGTGCCCGACCCCCAACGCGGGCGGTGGGGGTCGGCCTCCGGTGGCGCGCGCGGCCGGGACCGCCTCGACACCTCGGGGGACGAGCAGGGCGCCGGCCAGGAGGCGACCCGCGACTGAGCGTCGGCGGTGCCCAGTAGGCTCCGCGGGCGTGGAGCACGAGGAGTACGCCGCACACGACCGCGCCCGGTGGGTGGCCGAGCCGCCCAAGCGGGTCGCCGCCCCCGAGCGCACCGCGTTCGAACGGGACCGGGCTCGGGTGGTGCACTGCGCCTCCTCACGCCGGTTGGCGGCCAAGACCCAGGTGGTGGGGCCGCAGAGCGACGACTTCGTCCGCAACCGGCTCACCCACAGCCTCGAGGTCGCCCAGGTGGCCAGGGACCTCGCCCGGGCGCTGGGGTGCCACCCCGACGTCACCGAGACCGCGGCCCTGGCCCACGACCTGGGCCACCCGCCCTTCGGGCACAACGGGGAGCGCCTCCTGGACGCCTGGATGGCCGACCACGGCGGGTTCGAGGGCAACGCCCAGACCCTGCGGATCCTCACCCGGCTGGAGGCCAAGACCTTCGACGACCGGGGTCGCTCGGTGGGGCTGAACCTCACCCGGGCGACCCTCGACGCCTGCACCAAGTACCCGTGGCTGCGCGGCGAGGGGCCGACCGCCGGGGGTGACCCGGTGAAGTTCGGTGTCTACGCCGACGACCTGCCGGTCTTCGCCTGGATGCGCGAGGGGGCCGACGGCACCCGCCGCTGCCTGGAGGCGCAGGTGATGGACCTCGCCGACGACGTCGCCTACTCGGTGCACGACGT
>CAZRKV010000256.1:0-4144 GCA_964600305.1 uncultured Nocardioides sp.
CGGCCACGTCCGGCGGAGGGAGGCGAGCACATGCTGCGTCTGGTGGTGCTGGTCGCGATCCTGGTCCTGCTGGTGGTTCTGGTGGTCTCGCTGTCGCGCACCGGCCCAGCCCGGTCCGCTGGCCGGCCGGTCGAGGCGGGCGAGCGGGCCCGCCAGCAGGCCCGGGCCGACCTGCTGGTGCACGACGCCCGGGCCGACCAGGTGGCGGCGCGGCTGGCCGAGACCTGGCGTGACCCCTCGGCCCACCTGCTGGACGCGGCGACCTCGGCGCGGCTGGTGGAGGCCTACGAGACCTGCACCGACGCAGGTCGACTGGCGCGCGAGGACCCGACGCCGCGCTCCGTGGAGACGTACGCCGCCGCCCTCGCGCGCGTCGAGGAGGCGCTCGAGGCGGCCCGCGAGGAGATCCGACGACGCGAGCTGGGGGGCTGACCACGACCATGGGGACACACCGGAAGCGGATCCACGGGTGGCGCAAGGTCGCCGGCGCCAGCTGGGGAGCGCCCAGCGATCCCCAGTTCTTCGGCGACCTCGACATCGACGCGCAAGCCCTGCTGGACCTGCAACAGCGACTCCGGGACGAGCAGGGCACCCACGTCACGCTCACCCACCTCGTCGGACGGGCCGTGGCGCACGGGTTGACCCAGGTCCCCTCGCTGCGGGTGCGGGTGGCGTTCGGCCGCGAGCACCCCCGGGAGACGATCGACGTCTTCTTCATCGTCGCGACCGACGAAGGCCGGGACCTCACGGGGGTGAAGGTGTCCCGGGCGGACGAGAAGTCGGTGGTCGACATCGCCCGCGAGCTCGACGCCCGCCGGGCGGCGATCAGCAGTGGCGGCGACGCGGCGTTCGGGCGCTCGAAGAAGATGTTCGACGTGCTCCCGTCGCGCGTGCTGCGCGGCGCGCTGCGGCTGGGCGCCCGGCTGACCTCCGACCTGGGCGTGGACCTGCGGGCGCTCGGGATGCCCCGGGAGGCCTTCGGGTCCGCCATGGTCACGTCCGTCGGGATGTGGGGCGTCACCCGCGCCTATGCCCCGCTCGCCTCGTACTACCGGGTGCCCGTCCTGGTGTGCGTCGGCGCTGTCGGTGAGCGACCCGTGTCGGTGCAGGGACAGGTCGTGAGCCGTCCGATGTTCACCGCGACGGCGACGTTCGACCACCGCCTCGTCGACGGCTACCAGGCCGCCCGCTTCGCCGCCGCCGTGCAGGAGTACTTCCGGGACCCGCAGCGCTACGAGTGACCCCCGGGGCGTGGACCCCTCGCGGGTCGCGGGTCCGTTGACGACGCCCCTCGGCCCGACCATGCTGGGCGGATCCGCAGGGTCCACCGGGAGGGAACACCATGACGGCACAGGCCGGGACCGCTCCGATCGCCAGCGACGTGGACGAAGGGGTCGCCACCGTCACGCTGGACGACGCGGGACGCCGCAACCCGCTGTCGGTCGAGACGATGCAGGCCCTCACCGCCGAGCTGGGGCGCCTGGCGGAGTCAGACGTCCGCGCGATCGTCCTGCGCGCGGAAGGGCCGGTGTTCTCGGCCGGCCACGACCTGCGGCAGATGGTCGACCGCACCCTGGAGGACGAGCGTGAGGTCTTCGCGGTCTGCACCGACCTGATGGAGACGATCCAGTCGATTCCCCAGCCGGTCATCGCCGCGGTCCAGGGCCCCGCCCTGGCGGCCGGCTGCCAGCTCGTGGCGACCTGTGACCTGGCCGTGGCGGCCGAGACCGCGGTGTTCGGGACGCCCGGGGTGCGGATCGGGCTCTTCTGCTCCACGCCGATGGTCGCGGTCAGCCGAGCCATCGGGCGCAAGCGGGCCCTGCAGATGCTGCTCACCGGAGAGGTGGTCGACGCGGCTACCGCCGCCGACTGGGGACTGGTCAACGAGAGCGTCGCGCCCGAACGGGTGCTCGAGCGGGCTCTGGAGCTCGCGCGCCAGGTGGCGAGCGCGAGCCCGTTGACCCTGCGGATCGGCAAGCAGGCCTTCTACCAGCAGATCGACCTGCCCCAGGCCGAGGCGTACGACGCGATGCGGGAGGTGATGGCGACCAACGCCGTCACCTGCGACGCCCAGGAGGGGATGTCGGCCTTCCTCGAGAAGCGTTCCCCCACCTGGGTCGGTCGCTGACCCCCGGAGTGCGAGGATGGGGCGCATGGTCGATCCGTCGATGGTGCGAGGTGTCCTGGATCCGGAGCAACGCGTGGGTCCCCCGATCGTCCATCCGGCGCCGCTGGTGCTCGACGGTCGCTCGATCACCCCGGTCGGCACCGCTCGGATCTACGCCTGCGGGGTCACGCCGTACGACGTGACCCACCTGGGCCACGCCGCCACCTTCGTGTGGGCCGACGTCCTGGCCGCGACCCTGCGGTCCACCGGCGTCGCGATCGACATGTGCCGCAACGTCACCGACGTGGACGACGTCCTCACCGCGGCCGCGCGGGAGCGGCACCGCCACTTCGACGCGTTCGCCCTCACCCAGGAGGCGGTGTTCGAGCAGAGCATGCAGGCGCTGCGGGTGGCCCCGCCCACCTCGCAACCCCACGCGCGGCACCACGTGATGGCGGTCCAGCAGCTCGCGGACGCGCTGCTCAGGGCCGGAGCGGCCTACGAGCGGGACGGCGCGGTGTGGTTCCGTGGTGCCGGGATCCCGGAGCGGGCCGGCCTGGAGCCGGCGACGGCGAGGGAGCTCTCCCGGGCCTACGGTGACGACCCGGACGACACCGCCAAGGACGATCCCTTCGACGTCGCCGTCTGGCGCCCCTCGTCGGCCGAGCACCCGGCGTGGCCCAGTCCGTGGGGGTGGGGACGTCCCGGCTGGCACGCGGAGTGTGCCGCGATGGCGTTGACCGCCCACGGGGCGTCGGTCGACGTGCTGGTCGGGGGCGAGGACCTGCGGTTCCCGCACCACGCGTACCAGATCGCGATGGCGGAGCAGGCCACCGGCGTGCGGCCCTTCGACCGCGCGACGATGCACGTGGGCGAGGTGTGCCTCTCGGGCGCCAAGATGGCCAAGTCCAGCGGCAACCTGGTCCTCGTCGACGACTTGCTGGCGTCCTGGTCACCGGCCGTGCTGCGCACGCTGCTGATCGACCGGGACCACGCCAGCCGGTGGGACTACGACCCCGCCGGGCTCGACGCCGCCCAGGATCGCCTGGACCGGCTGTACGCCGCCGCCGGCCGCGGCGGCACCAGCGACGACGCCCTCGCGGAGGCGACCGGGGCGCTGCTGGACGGGCTCGACGTGCCCCGGGCGCTCGACGTCGCCGAGGAGGCCGGGGGCGAGACGGCGCGACGGGTGCTCAGCCTGCTCCGGCTGGCGTGACGCCGAGCGCCTGGTGCGGTGCGGCTAGGAGGCCAGCGAGCCGCCGAAGATCTGCCACGCGAGGGCGGACTTCGCCGCCAGGCTGAGCACCAGGTAGGCCTTCTCGCCGAAGGCGTAGCTGCGCCACGGCCCGATCTGGCGGTACTGCAGCCACTGGTTGAGCGCGAAGCTGTTGAAGAAGAGGAACAGCGACACGAAGATCCCGATGACGAAGCCGGGCACCTCCTCGGCAGCCACGACGTTGTAGCCGATGGCCACCCACGGGGCGGCGCCCGCCACGCAACCGAACCAGAACGGCCGCATCGTCAGGGTGGTCCGACCGGGCGGGTTGGCGGACTCCTGCAGCCAGCCGAACAGGATCATCGCCACGTTGGCGCCGGCGATGCCGATGAGCGCCGAGATCCCGGTGATGCCGGTGTACAGCGAGATCAGCACCACCATCAGCGTCGCGCTGAACGAGTACTCCACCCACCGGAACCGGTTGATCCCGGTACGGAGGTCGGCGTCGTAGGTACGACGGAAGGCCGTCGCGGTGAGCAGGTGGTCGAGCGCCGCGAGCGCGAGGAACGCCGCCACGGCAGCGCCGACCGGGACGTCGAACAGGGCCTCGGGGGACCCCGCGGGTGCGCCGGGAGGGCCCGTGGGCAGCGACCGGGTGACCGTCACGGCGAAGTCCGTCGCCAGCAGGAACACCGCGACCGCCTGCCCGACGTGCAGCAGCGTGAGGGCGAGGTTCCAGCGTCGCAGGGACCGGAGCCTCGGCTCGTCGACGTCCGTCACGCTCATCTCCGGGGTGGTCATGTCCTCCATCATGCGGCCTG
>CAZRKV010000257.1:0-4118 GCA_964600305.1 uncultured Nocardioides sp.
GCCGCGATCCGCCCCCAGTCGTAGGGGTCGTCGACGACCGGGGTGAAGAAGTCGGTGGTGGCGAGGACCGCCCGCCCGGTCCCGTCGGGCGCGGGGTCGATGCGCACGGCCGCGGCGTCGTCCCCGTGGTCCAGCCCGACGAGCAGGTCGCCGCCCTGGGCGCTGGTCGGGAGGTCCGACAGCACCCGTTCGAGCTCGCCGGGCGGCACCTTGCAGGCACAGCCGCCGCCGGCGGCGTACTGGGTGAGGCGGACGGACGGCACCGTGGTCATGGTCACACCCTAGGCGGCTGGGGTGCACGGCTAGGCTGCTGCCCGGAGGCGTACCTCGTCTGGTGACGGGCGCGGTCCTCAAAACCGTAGGGGCCCGGTATCCGGGTCCGGCGGGTTCGATTCCCGTCCGCCTCCGCCAAGCTTCGCCGGGAGTTCGCTGCGAGGAGGTGTCGGTGTCGGACCCACGCCGGGCCACCCCGCGCACCGACCAGGTCCTGGCCGACCCCCGCCTGCAGGCAGCAGCCGCACGCCTGGGCCCGGGACTGGTCAAGCAGGCGGTCCGGGAGGCCCAGGAGCGGTGCCGGGCCGGCGCCGTCGCTGCCGCGGACGTGGCCGACACGGCGTACGCCGCGCTCCCGCCGCACGCCACGTCCCTGCGGCCGGTGCTCAACGCGACCGGGGTGGTGGTGCACACCAACCTGGGCCGGGCGCCGCTGTCGGCGGCCGCCGTGGAGGCACTCGGGGTCGCCGCCGGCGCGACCGACGTGGAGCTGGACCTGGCGACCGCCCGCCGGGGTCGGCGTGGCCGCGGCGCGCTGGCCGCGCTCGCCGCCGCCGTGCCCGCCGCCGGCGGGGTGCACGTGGTCAACAACGGCGCGGGGGCGCTGGCCCTGGTGGCCCTGGCCCTCGCCGCGGGCAGGGAGGTGGTGGTCGCGCGCGGGGAGATGGTGGAGATCGGTGACGGGTTCCGCATCCCCGAGCTGCTGGAGTCGGTGGGCGCGCGCCTGCGCGAGGTCGGCACGACGAACCGGGTGCGCCTCGCCGACTACGAGGCCGCGATCGGCCCCGAGACCGCCTTCGTGCTCAAGGTCCACCCGTCGAACTTCCGCGTCGAGGGGTTCACCTCCTCGGTGCCGGTGGCCGAGCTGGCGAGGTTGCCGGTCCCGCTGGTCGTGGACACCGGGTCGGGCCTGCTCGCGCCGCACCCCCGGCTGCCCGACGAACCGGACGCGGCCTCGGTCCTGGCGCAGGGCGCGGACCTGGTGACCTCCTCCGGCGACAAGCTCCTCGGGGGCCCGCAGGCCGGGCTGCTCCTCGGGGAGGCGGACCTCGTCGAGCGGCTCCGCCGCCATCCCTTCGCCCGGGCGGTGCGGGTGGACAAGCTGACCCTGGCCGCGCTGGAGGCCACCCTGGTCGGCCCTCCCCCGCCGGTGGCCGCGGCCCTCGCGGCCGACCCGGCCGACCTGCGCCGTCGTGCCGAGGCCGTGGCGGCCGGGCTCCCGGGCGCGGAGGTCACGGTGGTGGGGACCGACGCGGTCGTGGGCGGTGGCGGAGCGCCCGGCCACACCCTGCCCAGCGCCGCGGTCGCCCTGCCCGCGGACCTGGCCGCCCCGCTGCGCACCGGCCCGACACCCGTGGTCGGTCACGTGCAGGACGGACGACTGCTGGTCGACCTGCTCGCCGTCGACCCGGCCGACGACCCGCTGCTGGTCGACGCGCTGGCCACGGCGCTCGCCGACCGGGGACGGCCGTGCACGTAGTCGCGACGGCCGGACACGTCGACCACGGCAAGTCGACCCTGGTCAAGGCCCTCACCGGCACCGAGCCGGACCGGCTCGCCGAGGAGCGCCGCCGGGGCCTGTCCATCCAGCTCGGCTACGCCTGGACGACCCTGCCCGAGGTGGGTGACGTGGCGTTCGTCGACGTCCCCGGCCACGAGCGGTTCCTGCGCACCATGCTGTCCGGCGTGGGCGCGGTGCCGGCCGTGCTGCTGGTGGTGGCCGCGGACGACCCGTGGATGCCGCAGGCGGCCGAGCACCTGGCCGCCCTCGATGCCCTCGGGGTGCGGCACGGCGTGGTCGCGGTCAGCCGCTGCGACCTCGCGGACCCGGCACCGATGATGGCCCGCGCCCGGGAGGAGGTGGACCGGACCAGCCTCCGGGGTGCCCCGGTCGTCGCGGTGAGCGGCGTCAGCGGCCAGGGCCTGTCCGAGCTGCGCCGCGAGCTGGTGGAGCTGGTGCAGGGGCTCCCCGCTCCCCGCCCCGACGACGACGTACGCCTGTGGGTCGACCGGGTCTTCCACGTCAAGGGAGCCGGCACGGTCGTGACCGGCACCCTGCCCCGCGGCACCGTCCGGGTCGGGGACCGGCTGACCACGGCCGAGGGCGGGTTCCGGGTCCGGGGGGTCCAGGCGCTCGGTGCCACCGTCGACGCGGTCGAGGGGGTCGCCCGCGTCGCCCTCAACGTGGCCCCGGAGGGTCGTGCGGAGGTCCGTCGCGACAGCGTCCTGGTGACCCCGGAGGCGTGGCACTTCACCGACACCGTCGACGTCCGGCTGACCGATCCGGGGGCCTCGGGGCCGGCTGGTGCCACCGACCCCCCGGTGCACCCGATGCTGCACGTGGGGGCGGCCTCGGTGGCTGCGCGGTGGCGTGGCTTCCCCGGCGACTCCGGTGAGCCCACCGGGCGCCTGCGCCTCGAGCGGCCCCTCCCCCTGCGCATCGGCGACCGGGCCGTCCTGCGCGATCCCGGGAGCCGGAGGTTGTGGGGGGTGACCGTGCTCGACCCCGCCCCACCACGCCTGCGCCGGCGGGGCGCCGCCGCACGTCGGGCCACACAGCTCGCCGACCACGACGGCACACCGGACGTCGCCGCCGAGGTCGAACGGCGCGGGGTGGTCTCGGCCGGCTGGCTCCGCCGGCTCGGCGCGCCCCTCGACGAGGCGTGGCGCTCCCGGGCCACGCGGGAGGGGTGGTTGGTCGGCGACCGCGCTCGCGCCCTGCTGCAGGACCGGCTCGAGGAGGTCGTCCGCCGGCACGACGAGGCCCGGCCGCTGGACCCCGGGATGCCGCTCACGGCCGTCGCCGAGGCCCTGCGGCTGCCGAGCCCCGACCTGGTCCCGGGGCTGGTGACCCCACCCCTGCGGATCACCGGGGGCAAGGTCACCTCGGTCGTGCCGCGGGCCGGGCTGCCCCCGGCCCTCGAACAGGCCGTGGCCGCCGTCGAGCGGGACCTGGCCGGCGCCCCGTTCGCGGCCCCCACCGCCGACCGGCTGACCGAGCTGGGACTGCGCCGCACCGAGGTCGCCACCGCGGCCCGGGCCGGGCGGCTGCTCCACGTCGGGGAGGGGATCGTGCTGCTCCCCGACGCCGCCGACCGGGCGACGGAACTACTGCGCGACCTGCCCCAGCCCTTCACCACCAGCCAGGCCCGCCAACACCTGGGCACGACCCGTCGGGTCGCCCTCCCGCTGCTGGCACACCTGGACCGCGAGGGCCGCACGGTGCGACACCCGGACGACCGGCGCAGCCTGGCCGGTGACTGAGCAGGGCAATGGGCCGGACACTGGGCCGGGCACTGGACCGGGCACTGGGCCGTCGGGACCTACCCCGCCGGCCGACCGACCGGCCGGGGCCGCCACAGGGCGAGCGGCAGCGTGAGCCAGGACAGGCCGGCGGCCACCAGCAGGGCGACGGGGAACGACGTACCGGCGGCGATGGCGCCCACCAGGACCGACCCCAGGCCGGTGCCGGTGTCGAAGCCGACGTTCCAGACCGCGCTGGCCGTGCCGTAGTCGCGGCGGCCGACGGACTGGAAGGCCACCACCAGGGTGAGGTTCTGCAGCCCGCCGTAGCACAGGCCGACCATGACCATGCCCACCAGCAGCGCGACCACCACGGTCGACTGGGTGTCCCGCACCGCCCAGGCGATGACGCCCATGCCCAGGCCCGTCATCACCACCAGCGGCCACAGGAAGTGCTGTGCCCCGTGGCGGTCCGCGAGGCCCCCCACCCGCCACCGGCTCAGGGCCGCCGAGGCAGTGAGCAGCACCAGGCCGACCGTGGTCAGCCACGGCAGGCTGACCATCTGCGCGGTGAAGGTGATCAGCGCACCCCCGGCGAGGGT
>CAZRKV010000258.1:0-4075 GCA_964600305.1 uncultured Nocardioides sp.
GGTGCGCGCCGTGGCAGACCGGATCACCGTCGTGCGCCACGGCCAGGAGGTCGGCAGCGCCGAGCCGAGCGCCAGCGAGTGGGAGCTGGCCTCGATGATGGTGGGCCGCGAGGTGAGCCTGACCGTGGACAAGGCGCCGGCCTCACCCGGTGAGCCCAGCTTCCGGGTGCGCGACCTGGAGGTCGTCGACGACCGCGGGCAGCGGGTCGTGGACCGGGTCTCCTTCGACGTGCACCGCGGCGAGGTGCTCGCGATCGCCGGGGTCCAGGGCAACGGGCAGACCGAGCTGGTGGAGGCGTTGCTGGGGCTCCAGGAGCGAGTCAGGGGATCCGCGGTGCTGGAGGGGGCCGAGCTGGTGGGTCGCAGCACCCGCGAGCTGCTCGACGCCGGCATCGGGTTCATCCCCGAGGACCGCAAGGTGGACGGGCTGGTGCCGTCGTTCACCGTGGCCGAGAACCTGGTGCTGGACTGGCACACCAAGCCGCCGTACGCCACGGGGATCAGCTACCGTCCGGGCGTGGTGCGCCAACGGGCCGAAGAGCTGATGGCCGAGTACGACGTGCGCGCCTCTTCTCCCGACACCGAGGTCGGCACCCTGTCGGGGGGCAACCAGCAGAAGGTGGTCGTCGCCCGGGAGATGTCGCGGCCGCTGAAGCTCCTGGTCGCGGCCCAGCCCACGCGCGGCCTGGACGTGGGGTCGATCGAGTTCGTGCACCAGCGGGTGATCCAGCAACGGGACGAGGGGGTCCCGGTGCTGATCGTGTCCACCGAGCTGGACGAGGTGTACGCCGTCGCCGACCGGATCGCGGTCATGTACCGAGGCCGCATCGTCGACATCGTGGGGCCGGAGACCCCGCGCCACGACATGGGCCTGCTGATGGCAGGAGTCCGGAGCGAGGACGAGGGAGGCGCTGCGTGACCGGGACCCTCGCCGAGATCCGCCGCCGCGTGGTCTCGGGCAGCGGAGTGCTGCTCACCCTGCTCGCGTTCGTGATGGCCCTGGCGGTCAGTGCCGTGCTGATCGCGGTGTCCGACCCGGACGTGGTCGACGCCCTGCCGTACTTCTTCGCCGCTCCCGGGGATGCCCTGGGGGCGATGTGGGAGAGCGTGAGCACGGCGTACTGGTCGCTGCTCACCGGGTCGGTGATCAACCCGGGCGCCGACTCCGTGCGGGGGGCCTTCGCGCCGATCGGCCAGACCCTGGTCAACGCCGCACCGCTGATCGCGGCCGGGCTGGCGTTCGCGCTGCCGTTCCGGACCGGCCTGTTCTACATCGGCGGCGAGGGTGCGATCGTGCTGGGCGCCATCTGCGCCGGGTACGTCGGCTTCGCCTTCGACCTCCCCGTCGGCCTGCACATCGTGGTCGCGATCGCGGCCGGTCTGATCGGTGGCGCGGTGTGGGGCGGCATCCCGGGTCTGCTGAAGGCACGCACCGGGGCGCACGAGGTGATCACCACGATCATGCTCAACTACGTGGCGCTCTACCTGATCGCCTACCTGCTCACCACGTCGTCGTTCCAGCGCCCGGGTCGCTCCGACCCGATCAGCCCCGTGGTCGCGGCCAGCGCCCAGCTCCCGGCCCTGATCCCCGGCTTCCGCGCCAACCTCGGCATCGTGCTCGCGGTGCTCGGGGCGATCGTGATGGGCTGGCTGCTGACCCGCAGCACCCTCGGGTTCCGGTTCCGCGCGGTCGGCTCCAACCCGGACGCCGCCCGCAACGCGGGCATGAGCGTGGGGCGCTCCTACGTCGAGGTGATGCTGATCGCCGGCGCCTTCGCGGGCCTCGCGGGAGGGATCGAGGTCCTGGGGACGCAGAAGACCCTGACCGGGGGCATCTCCGCGGGCCTGGGCTTCGACGCGATCACCGTGGCCCTGCTCGGCCGGGCCCAACCGCTGGGCACCGTCCTCGCCGGTCTGCTGTTCGGCGCCCTGCGCGCCGGCGGCATCGCGATGCAGGGCGAGACGGGGACCCCCATCGACATCGTCCTCGTCGTCCAGTCCCTGGTGGTCCTCTTCATCGCCGCGCCGCCGCTGGTCCGGTCCGTCTTCCGGATCAAGGCGGTCGAGCGTGGCGGGTTCACCCCGGCCCCGAAGGAGGCCTCGTCGCTGTGAGCGCCACGAGCACGTCGGAGACCCCGGAGACCGCCGCCCCCGGACCCGGGGGAGCCGCGGTGCGCGAGCGGAGCTGGAAGAACGCGATCATCTACGGGTTGTTCGGCCTGGTGGCCCCGCTGGTCTTCGGGCTGGGCAGCGGCCGCGGGACCTCCTCGACCTTCGAGATCACCGAGTCCGGGGCGGTCTTCTCGATGGACCCGGTCTCGGTGCCCACCCGCGGCGCCGCACTCACCCTGGGCCTGGTGTGCCTGGTGCTCGGCGGGTTCGCAGTCTGGCGGTCCCTCGCCGGCCGGTCGGTGCCCCGGACCGTCGCGGCCGGCTTCGCCGTCGCCTGGGTGCTGTCCTTCCTGTGCTGGGCGATCGAGGACCGGTCGATCTCGGTCGTCGGCCTCCTCCAGGGGTCGCTGCTGCTCGCCGTACCCCTGGTGTTCGGGGGGCTCTCCGGGGTGCTCAGCGAACGGGCCGGTGTCATCAACATCGCGATCGAGGGCCAGCTGCTGGCCGGGGCCTTCCTCTCCGCGGTGGTGGCCAGCGTCGCCGGCAGCGTCTACCTCGGGCTGCTGGCGGCGCCGGTCGCGGGCCTGCTGGTGGGCATGCTGCTGGCGGTCTTCACCCTGCGCTACGTCGTCGACCAGATCATCGTCGGCGTGGTGCTGGTGGTGCTCGTGGTCGGCCTGACGAACTTCCTCTACGGACGCCTGCTGTCCCCGCAGTCGGACGTGTTCAACACGCCCGGCACCTTCTCGGCCATCGCGATCCCGGTGCTGAGCGACATCCCGGTGCTGGGCCCGGTGCTGTTCGACCAGTCGATCATCGTCTACCTGATGTTCCTCGCCGTCGCCGTGGTGCACGTCGCGCTCTTCCACACCCGGTGGGGCCTGCGCGTGCGCTCGGTGGGGGAGCACCCGCAGGCAGCCGACACGGTCGGCATCGACGTGTACAAGACCCGCTTCCGGCAGGTGGTGCTCGGCGGTGCCCTCGCCGGGCTGGGTGGGGCCTTCTTCACCCTCGGGTCGGTCGGGGCGTTCGGTGAGGAGATGACCTCCGGCAAGGGGTTCATCGCGCTGGCCGCGATGATCTTCGGTCGGCACCGGCCGCTGGGGGCGCTGGCGGCGGCCCTGCTGTTCGGCTTCGCCGACAACCTGCAGAGCTACCTGTCGATCCTCGGGGCCCCGATCCCGAGCCAGTTCATGCTGATGGTGCCCTACATCGTGACCGTGTTCGCGGTGGCCGGGCTGGTCGGTCGCCACCGGCCCCCGGCGGCGATCGGTCGACCCTACGTCAAGTGAGCCGGGGGCAGCAGGTGTGAGGATGGCGCCATGACGGGAGAGCACGAGCAGTCCACGCACCGGCCCACCCACGACCAGGTCCGGCTCGCCCCGAAGGTGCTGTTGCACGACCACCTCGACGGTGGCCTGCGGCCCGGGACGGTGATCGACCTGGCGCCCCCGGGACAAGACCTGCCGACGAAGGACCCCGAGGCCCTGGCCCGCTGGTTCGTGGAGGCGGCGAACTCCGGGTCCCTGGAGCGCTACCTGGAGACGTTCGGACACACCGTCGCGGCGATGCAGACCGCGGAGGGCCTGGTTCGCGTCGCGCGGGAGTGCGTGGAGGACCTGGCCGCCGACGGGGTGGTGTACGCCGAGGTCCGCTACGCCCCCGAGCAGCACCTGGACGGCGGGCTCACCCCCGACGAGGTGGTGGAGGCGGTCCAGCGCGGTCTGGAGGAGGGCGAGGCCGCCGCGGCGGACGCGGGGCACGCGATCGTCGTACGCCAGCTGTTGACGGCCATGCGGCACCAGGCCCGCTCGCGGGAGATCGCGGAGCTGGTGGTCGCGCACCGGGACCGGGGGGTGGTCGGGTTCGACATCGCCGGCGCCGAGGCGGGCTACCCGCCGAGCCGGCACCTGGACGCGTTCGAGTACCTGCAGCGGGAGAACGCCCACTTCACCATCCACGC
>CAZRKV010000259.1:0-4052 GCA_964600305.1 uncultured Nocardioides sp.
ATCTGCGTGTAGCAGGGGTTGGCCATGTAAGCGCCCTTGCGGTGCGCCCGCCAGGTCGCGGTGACGTTGCTGCCCATCGCGTTGGTGGACAGGAAGAAGACGTTGCCGTAGCCGCCCGAGGCGAGCACCACCGCGTCGGCGGTGTGGGTGTCGACCTCGCCGGTGACCAGGTTGCGGACCACGATGCCCCGGGCGCGGCCGTCCACGACGACCAGCTCGAGCATCTCGTGCCGGGTGTACTCCTGCACGGTGCCGGCCGCCACCTGGCGCTCCAGGGCCTGGTAGGCCCCGAGCAGCAGCTGCTGGCCGGTCTGCCCCCGGGCGTAGAACGTCCGGGAGACCTGCACCCCGCCGAAGGAGCGATTGTCCAGCAGGCCGCCGTACTCGCGGGCGAAGGGGACGCCCTGCGCGACGCACTGGTCGATGATGTTCACGCTCTCCTCGGCGAGCCGGTACTCGTTCGACTCCCGGGAGCGGTAGTCGCCGCCCTTGACGGTGTCGTAGAAGAGGCGGTGCACCGAGTCGCCGTCGCCCTTGTAGTTCTTGGCGGCGTTGATCCCGCCCTGGGCGGCGATCGAGTGGGCTCGGCGCGGGGAGTCCTGGTAGCAGAAGGACTTCACCTGGTAGCCGGCCTCACCGAGGGTGGCGGCCGCCGAGGCGCCGGCCAACCCGGTGCCGACGATGATCACCGACAGCTTGCGGCGGTTGGCCGGGTTGACCAGCCGCGCCTCGAACTTGCGGGTGTCCCACCGCTCCGCGATGGGGCGGTCCGGGGCCTTGGCGTCGGCGATCGGGTCGCCGGGGGTGTAGTAGCCGGCCGCGTCGTCCCAGCGCTGGGTGGCCTGCTCGGTGGTCTGTTCGCTCATGGGTGCTGCCTTACTTGGAGATGACGCCGGCGAGGACGAAGATCGGGACCAGGGAGAAGCCGCCCGCGATGACGACCGCGGCCACGGTGCCGAGCACCTTCGCGTTCCGGCGGCTGCGGGCGGTGCCGGTCAGGCCCAGGGACTGGGCGGCGCTCCACACCCCGTGGTGCAGGTGGAGGGCGAGGGCGAGCATCGCCGCCAGGTAGATCAGGGTCATCCACCACAGCTCGAAGCTCTCCACCAGCAGGATGTAGGGGTCGGCCGTCTCCCCACCGCTCGGGTTGACCTTCCCGATCGTGAAGTGGATCAGGTGCCAGACCACGAACAGCAGGATCGCCAGCCCGCCCCACCGCATGGTGCGGGAGGAGAGCGAGGAGCCCAGGTTCTTCTTCACCTGGTAGCGCACGCTGCGGGCCCCGCTGGCGCGCGCCCACAGCTTGAGTGCCGCGTAGACGTGGAGCACCAGGGAGACGATGAGCACCACGCGCACCAGCCACAGCACTCCGGCGTACGGGAGCAGTGGCTCACCGATCGTGCGCAGGTGGTGGGCGTACTCGTTGAACGCGTCGTGCCCGGCGAAGGCCTTCAGGTTGCCGTACATGTGCAGCAGCACGTAGCCGAGGAAGACCAGGCCGGTGATGGCCATGAGGAGCTTCAGCGCGATCGTGGACCGCGAGGACCGGCTGCCTTTGACGAGAGTCGGAGTTGCCACGCAGGTCACCGTATCGTTCCGCAGCCGCGTTGTGCGGCCGGGGAGTGTGACATATGCCCGGTTACCGACGGGTCACCCGCGGGGCGGCCGCCCGCACCGGGGGCGGGGTGTCTCACCACGGGAGGGCGGCATCGAACCGGGCGTGGGCCCGCGCTTATCCTCACGGTCATGACCTCCGGCTCCGAAACCGAACGCCTCGAGCTGGCGTCCCCCGAGGACCGGCACACGGTCGCGGACTGGGAAGCCGCCGCCGCGGCGCTGCTCCGCAAGACCGGGAAGCTGGGCGAGGACGACCCCGACAGCGACGTCTGGACCAAGCTCACCGGCACCACCCTGGACGGCATCGAGGTGCCGCCCCTCGGGACGCCCGCGACCGTGGCGGACCTGCCCGCGACCGGCGAACCCGGCGTGGCGCCGTACACGCGGGGGCGGCACGCGTCCCGCCCCGACGGGTGGGGCATCCGGGTGCAGTACGCCGGCCTGGACGCCCGCCAGGTCAACGAGCAGGCGCTGCTGGAGCTCGACAACGGGGCCACGTCGCTGTGGGTCGCGCTGGGTGACCGCCTCGCCCCCGCGGACCTGTCGTCGGCGCTGGACGGGGTGTACCTCGACCTGGCCCCCGTGGTGCTCTCCTCACGGTCGCCGCAGGCCGCCGCCGAGGCCCTGGTGGCGGTCGCCGAGGAGGCGGGCGTGGACCTGCACCCGGACACCAACTTCGGTGCGGACCCGCTGGCCGACGCGGTCCGTGACGGTGACCACCCCGCCGGGACGGGGGAGCTCCTGCCGGTGGCCCGACTGGCCCGCGAGGCCGGGGTGCGCGGCGTCGTCGTGGATGCCACCGTCGTGCACGACCTGGGCGGCTCCGACGCCCAGGAGCTGGGGTACTCGCTCGCGGCAGGGGCGGCGTACCTGCGCCGGTTGGTCGACGACGGCATCCCGGTCGACGAGGCGCTCGGCCTGGTCGAGTTCCGGTACGCCGCCACCGACGAGCAGTTCCCCACGATCGCCAAGTTCCGCGCGGCCCGCCGCTGCTGGGCGCGTGTCGCCGAGCTCAGCGGCGCCTCGCCGGAGGCCTCCGCCCAGCTGCAGCACGGCGTCACCTCCCGCCCGATGATGGGCAAGTACGACCCGTGGGTGAACATGCTGCGCACCACCGTGGCCGCCTTCGGGGCCGGGGTCGGCGGGGCGGACGCCGTGACCGTGCTGCCGTTCGACTCGCCGCTGGGGGTGCCGGACGCCTTCGGCCGCCGGATCGCCCGGAACACCTCCTCGCTGCTGGTGCACGAGTCCCACGTCGCGACCGTCGCCGACCCCGCGGGCGGCTCCTTCGCGGTGGAGAGGCTGACCGACGACCTGGCCCGGGAGGCCTGGGCCGAGCTGGGCCGGATCGAGGCTGCGCAGTCCGGAGGGGCCGGCGGCATCGAGGCCGCGCTCGCCGACGGGTCGCTGCGCTCGCGCATCGAGCAGGTCGCGGCCACCCGGGAGGAGCAGGTCGCCCACCGCACCCGCCCGCTGACGGGCATCAGCGAGTTCCCCAACCTCGCCGAGGAGCTCCCGCGGCGCGAGCCCCACCCCGAGGCCGACGCGGTCCGCCGCTACGGCGCGGCGTACGAGGCGATGCGCGACGAGCCGGTGGCCTCGCCGGTGTTCCTGGCGACGATGGGCCGCGTCGCGGCGTACACCGCCCGCGCGACGTTCGCCACCAACCTGCTCGCCGCCGGCGGGGTATCGGTCCGCGAGGCGGGCCCCACCGACGGGGTCGACGAGCTCGTGGCGGCGTACGACGGCCAGCCGGTCGTCGTGCTCGCCGGGTCCGACTCCGACTACGCCGCCTGGGGCGCCGACGCGGCCCGGGCCCTGCGCGAGGCCGGGGCGCGGCACGTCGTGCTCGCCGGCCGGCCGGGGGAGCGCACCGTCGACCCCGACCTCCTCGACGACTCCTGCGCCGTGGGCGTCGACGCGTTGAGGTTCCTCACCACCACCAGGGAGAAGCTGGCATGAGCATTCCCGAGTCCTTCGCCGGGCTGCCCCTCGACGGCGAGCGGCCCCCCGCCACCGGCGGCAGCGGCGGCGACGTCGCCTGGCACGCGCCGGAAGGGATCGACGTCCTCCGCTCCTACGGCCCCGAGCACCTCGCGGGCCTGGACGCGCTGGACACCTACCCGGGGCTGAGCCCGTTCCTGCGGGGCCCCTACCCGACGATGTACACCACCCAGCCGTGGACGATCCGGCAGTACGCCGGCTTCTCCACCGCCGAGGAGTCCAACGCCTTCTACCGCCGCAACCTCGCGGCCGGGCAGAAGGGGCTGTCGGTGGCCTTCGACCTGGCCACCCACCGCGGGTACGACTCCGACCACCCGCGGGTGCGCGGGGACGTCGGCATGGCGGGTGTGGCCATCGACTCCATCTACGACGCCCGGACCCTCTTCGACGGGATCCCGCTGGACAAGATGTCGGTGTCGATGACGATGAAC
>CAZRKV010000260.1:0-4050 GCA_964600305.1 uncultured Nocardioides sp.
CGTCAAGCAGTACGCCGACCTGCGTGGCGCGCTGCTGGAGGGCGCGCGGGCGTACGCCGCCGAGGTGCGCGACGGGAGCTTCCCGGGCCCGGAGCACACCTTCTAGCCCGCCGGGCCTACCCCACCAGCACCAGGCCGCCGAGGGCCAGCAGCCAGCTGACGAAGCTGCCGACGAGGAAGTACTCGGTCAGCTGGTGGACCCGCTCCTGCTCCTGGCGCGAGTAGAGCTCGGGGAACCGGAGCAGTCCCTTGGCCGCCACCACGATGGCGGCAGCCGTGAGCTGCCCGGCCAGCCCGAGGCCGAGGATGAACACCCGCTCCATCGGCCCGAGCAGGCGTCCCCCCTTGAGCCTGGCCTCGGGCCCGGCCTCGGGGCCGTGGCGCACGGGCGCCATCGTCCCGGTCGCGCCGAGCACCAGCCGGACCACCACGTTGCCGGTGGACAGCTGCACCAGCAGTGCGCCGAGCCCCACGAGGAGCTGGTCGGCCTCCACCCGGTCCAGCACCGGCAGGGGCTCCTGGTCCAGCCAGGCGCCCAGGGCTCCCCCGGCCTGCGGGGCGAGCGGGGCGAGGAGGACGGCGAGGGCGAGCGCTGCCGCCACCGTCGCCAGCGGCAGGACCGCCGGGCCGCGCCCGAAGCCCCGGGTCACCGTCCAGCCCCAGGCCACGACCGCGGCGTCCACGAGCAGCAGGCCGAGGACGTCGACCGGTCCGGTGAGCCCGGCCAGCAGGCCCAGCACGGTGGTCGCCACGGCCGCGAGCACCGCGGACAGCGTGCCGGCCAGGCGGGCGCGCAGGCGGCGGGGCGAGAGGGAGTGGCACAGGTCGGCCAGCCCGACTCCGACCAGGAGCAGTCCGAGCCAGCTCATGGTGCCCTCACCTCACCTCGTGCAGTCGTCGTCTCGCGCCCACCACCATGGCGAGCCCGTCGTGGCGGACCCGCTGGGAGACCGCCGACGGGGACACGCCGGCCTCCTCGGCGATCTCCCGCTGGGTCCGTCCCGCCAGCAGACCACGCAGCACCGACAACGAGCGCTCGGGCACCGAGCCGAGCACCAGGTCGTGGAGGCCCAGGGCGGCGCCGAGCGCCTCCTCGTCGGGTCCGGCCACCCCGTCGGCCCGCCGGTACCCGGTCCGGGTGAGGGCGGTCGCCGCCCGGTCCGCCGCCTGCTTGACCTGCTCGATCGCGTCCCGGGCCGCCCACCAGCCGGGCCCGTCCTCGACCCTGGGCTCCTCGTCGAGCACGCCCACCCCGCCCCAGCCCAGGCCGTGGCGGACGTCGACGTCGGGCAGCAGGGCGAGCCGGATCGACTGGCTGGCACCGATGGCCGCGCCGACCGTCCGGAAGACCCCCTGGTACTCGTCGCCCACCGTCACCCGCAGTGGCGCCAGCGGCTCCCAGTCCTGGTTCGCCTCCTCCAGCGCCGCCACCAGGAGTCGGTGGAGCCCGCGCCGGTCGGTGACCTCGCGCGAACCCACGACGTCCCCGATCAGGGTCGCCACCGGGTCGTCGGGGCCCACCGTCGTACTCATGTGAAGAGCATAGCTTCACTTCTGGAAAATGAAGGTCAGGCCGTCGCCGTACCGGTGGCCAGCACCACCACCAGCCAGCAGGCCACCGCGACGCCGGCGACCACCGGGAGCCGGCGGGGGTACGGCGTCCACCAGCGCACGCAGAGGACGAACAGCACCAGCCACAGCACCAGCAGTGGCGGCACCACCCACCACGGCGCGACCAACCCCGCGAAGGCGTAGAGGAAGAGCGCGGCCGCCATCCCGATCATCCCGGCGAACGGGGCCGGGGAGACGTCCTGCTCGCGCCGGATCCGTCGGCGTGCCTGCATCGTCGTCCCCGGGCGGCGTCAGTCGCGGTCCTCGTCGGAGCCCTCGCCCCAGCCGTCCTCGGGGTCGTTCCAGGCGGGGTCGTTCTCCCACTCCTCGTTGCGCTGCTCGACCTTCTCCAGGGCCGCGGCCGCTTCCTCGCGCGTGGGGTAGGGACCGAGCCGGTCACGGTTGGGGCAGCCCTCCTCCCCCTCCACCCGGTGGTGCTTGATGCAGTACCAGTACTCCGGCTCCGTGGTCGTCATGGGCGCGAAACTACACTCGCCGCCGTGAGTCCTGTAGCCCCCGGCACGATCTCGCCCGAGCGCAAGGTCCCTGCCCACATCCCGCGCCCCGAGTACGTCGGCAAGCCCGCGCCCGCACCGTTCGAGGGCGACGAGGTGAAGGACGCCGAGACCATCGAACGGATGCGGGCCGCGGGCCGGCTCGCCGCCCAGGCCCGGGAGCTGGTGGGCAGCCACATCCAGCCGGGCGTGACCACCGACGAGCTGGACCGCATCGGGCACGAGTTCCTGTGCGACCACGGGGCCTACCCCTCGACGCTGGGCTACCGGGGCTTCCCCAAGTCCCTCTGCGCGAGCGTCAACGAGGTGATCTGCCACGGGATCCCCGACAGCCGGGTGGTCGAGGACGGCGACATCGTCAACATCGACATCACCGCCTACCTCGACGGGGTCCACGGCGACACCAACGCCACGTTCCTCGCCGGGGACGTCGACGAGGAGACCCGCCTCCTGGTGGAGCGCACCCGGGAGGCCCTCGACCGCGGGATCCGGGCGGTGAAGCCGGGGCGTCGCGTGAACGTCGTGGGCCGCGTCATCGAGGCCTACGCCAAGCGCTTCGGCTACGGCGTCGTGCGGGACTTCACCGGCCACGGGGTGGGCACCCACTTCCACAGCGGCCTGATCATCCCCCACTACGACGCGCCCGCCTACTCCGACGAGATCCGGGTCGGGATGACCTTCACCATCGAGCCGATGCTGAACCTGGGCACCCACGAGTGGACGATGTGGGACGACGGGTGGACCGTCGTGACCAAGGACCTGCGCCGCTCGGCCCAGTTCGAGCACACCCTGCTCGTCACCGAGGACGGTGCGGAGGTCCTCACCAACCCATGAGCCGGCGCTCCACCCGGAGCACCGCGGTCTCGTGCTCGGGGTCGCCGGTCATCGCGGCCGCCAGCCGCAGGTGCGGCAGCGCCTCGTCGTACCGGGACTGCCGCTCCAGGGTGCGCCCGAGCGTGTGCCGCGCCCAGTCGTCGCTCGGGTCCTCCTCCACCAGCGACCGCAGCTCCGCCTCGGCCTTGCCCAGCTGGACGCGCATGTAGAGCGCCCAGGCACGCAGGGTGCGCAGTCCGGTGTTGTCCGGCTCCGACTCCAGGGCCGGCTCCAACCGGGCGAGCGCGTCGCTGGGTGCGCGGCGGGCGAGCAGGTCGTAGGCGACGCGGTAGGTGTTCGCCGGGTCCTGGTCGGGGAACACCACCACCGGGGCCTTGATCTCGTCGCTCATGTGCTCACCGTCCATCCGGTCCGTCACTTCCTCTTCCTGGTCCCAACGCGACAGCGCGGGCCGGCATTCCGTAGTGTGGGTGGTGCGGATGGGCCGGCCGGGCGACCGCGTCGTCCCCCACCGGGGGCGCCGAGGAAGGTCCGGGCTCCACAGGGCGAGGTGGTGGGTAACACCCACCCGGGGTGACCCGCGGGACAGTGCCACAGAAAGCAGACCGCCACACCGGTCCGCCGGTGCGGCAAGGGTGAAAGGGTGGTGCAAGAGACCACCAGCGCTCCGGGCGACCGGAGCGGCTCGGTAAACCCCACCTGGAGCAAGGTCAAGAAGCCACCTGCGGGTGGCGCGTGCGCGTCCGAGGGCTGCCCGCCCGAGCGCACGGGTGGACCGCTGGAGGCGGCCGGCAACGGTCGCCCTAGATGGATGGTCGCCCATCGCGGCTCCGAGAGGACCGCGGGGACAGAACCCGGCCTACAGGCCGGCCCGTCCGCACTCCCCCGCTGACCTGCGGAAACGTCGGCTCGGAAGGGTTGCTGCGGACTAACGTGGGATCCGTGGACGACGGCGAGGCACCAAACCCCCTGGCGATGGTGGCCAGGAAGCACTACACGGTGCGGCAGACGTACTGGATCACCCGCGACGCGGTCCGGACGATCCGCCACTTCGCGCGGTTGCGGTCTGGCAGGCAGCAGCTCACCGAAC
>CAZRKV010000261.1:0-3981 GCA_964600305.1 uncultured Nocardioides sp.
TGGTCAAGCCGGCGGCCGCCGTCGGTCGCCAGGTGGTGGCCTACTCGTGGGTGATGGTGGCCACCTCACTGCTGCTGTGGCCGGTCGCCGACACGGGGGTCTTCTACCCGGTCGCGGCCGTGGTGCTCGGTGCGGTGTTCCTGGTGGAGGCGCACCGGATGTGGGCACGGGCGCGGCGCAGCGACGCGCTGGTGGACATCCGGCCGATGCGGCTGTTCCACCACTCCAACCTCTACCTGTCGCTGCTGTTCGTCGCCGTCGCGCTGGACCCGCTGCTGGCGTTCTGACGACCCCGGGCGGCGATCACGACCCAGGTGAGGGCCGCCGAGGTCAGCGCGGCCCCGAACATGTGCAGCGCCACCAGGGTGACCGGTAGCCCGGTCCAGTACTGCACGAACCCGACCACGCCCTGGCTGGCCTCCAGCCCGAGCAGGACCAGGGCCGCCGTGCGGACCCGCGTGGCGCCGAGCCGCTGGGCGACGGCGACCAGGGCGATGGTCACGGCCAGCAGCACGTACACCGACCAGGCGTGCACGTGCGAGACGACCTGCGGATCCAGGCCGGTACGCCGCGCCCCGGCGTCGCCGGCGTGCGGTCCGCTCCCGGTGACCACGGTGCCCAGGTAGAGCACCACCCACCCGGCCGCGAGGACGACCCAGCCCAGGGTCCGCACCCGGCCGGGTGCGGGGGTGCGGGGCGGCTGACGGATCTCGTCGAGGAGCACGACGCAGACGGCGATGATCGCCATCGACACCAGGAAGTGGAAGGCCACGACCCACGGGTTCAGCTGGGTGAGCACGGTGACACCGCCGAGCAGGGCCTGGGCCGGGATGCCGAGCCCGACCACGAACGCCAGCTGCGCGGCCCGGGTGCGGCCGGCCCCCCAGGCGGCCAGGAAGGTGAGCAAGGCCACGACCGCCAGCACGAAGGTCAGGGTCCGGTTGCCGAACTCGATCACGCCGTGCAGGCCCATCTCGGGCTCGGCCACGTACGACGCCTCGGTGCACCGGGGCCACGTGGGGCACCCGAGGCCGGAAGCGGTGAGGCGCACCACACCCCCGGTGACGACGATGCCGATGTTGGCCACCAGGTTCGCGACCGCCAGTGGCCACAGCCACGTCGCGAGCCATCGGCCGAAGCGCCGCACGGGGTGGGTGGGGCGATCGGTCAGGGTGGGGGAGGCGTGGGGACTCATCTCACTCCCATCGGAAGTACCGGGCGGCCAGCATCGTGCCGACCGCCGTCCAGGCGAGCAGGACCGCGAACGGCAGCAGGCCGGCGGGTTCGCCGAGGAACCCGGCCCGGAGCGCGTCGCCGAGGGCCGCGGAGGGCAGCAGGGACAGCACCTCGGCAGCCGGGCCGTACGTCGTGCGGGGCAGGACCACGGCCCCGCCCATCATCAGCAGCAGGTAGACCAGGTTGGCCGCCGCGAGGGTGGCCTCGGCCCGCAGCGTCCCGGCGAGGGTCAGCCCCAGCGAGGCGAACGCCCCGGTGCCGAGGACGGCCCCGGCCGCGGCGACCAGCACCCCGGCGGGACCCCCCGACGGCGACCAGCCCAGGGCCAGCGCCACGGCGCCGATGACGAGGGCCTGGACGACCATGACCACCAGCAGGGAGGCGATCTTGGCCGCCAGGAGTCCGGACCGGGGCAGGGGCGAGGCGCCGAGCCGCTTGAGCAGGCCGTACCGGCGCTCGAACCCGGTCGAGATGGCCAGCGAGGTGAAGGCGGTCGACATCACGGCCAGCGCCAGCACCCCCGGGGTGAGCACGTCGACGGGTGCGTGCTCGAAGGACAGGCCCAGCCGCCGGGCGCCGAGGACGCCCCCGACCAGGGCCAGGACCGGGACGACGATGGCGAGCAGCAGCTGTTCGCCGTTGCGCAGCAGCAGGCGGCTCTCCATCAGGGACTGGGCGAGCACCTGCCGGTGGAAGGGGGCGGCTCCGGGGGAGGGCGCGAAGGTGCCGGTGCGCGGGTCGTTCATCGCGTCGCCTCCGCACGATCGCGCAGCTCGCGCCCGGTGAGCTGGAGGAAGACGTCCTCGAGGGTCCGCTGCCCCAGGGTCAACGACTCGGGCAGGATGTCGTGGCGCTCGCACCAGGCCGAGATCACGGCGAGGGTGGACCCGTCGGCGTCACCGGTGATCAGCAGGCTCTGCGGGGTGACCTCGGTCACCGAGGTGCCCTCCCCGAGCTCGGCCTGCAGGGAGGCCGGCGCCGCGGCGGGGAACGGTTCGGTGACCACCAGGCGGACCGTCGCCCGGCCCCGCGTCCGGGTCAGCTCCATCGGCGAGCCCGAGGCGATCACCCGACCGTGGTCGACCACGTGGACCTGGTCGGCCAGGCGCTCGGCCTCGTCCATGTGGTGGGTGGTCAGCACGATGGTCACGCCGTCGGCCTGGAGCTGTCGGAGCAGCTCCCACGTGGTCCGGCGCGCCTGCGGGTCCATGCCGGCGGTGGGCTCGTCGACGAAGAGCAGCTCCGGGCGGCCCACGACGGCCATCGCGAGGCCGAGCCGCTGCTGCTGGCCCCCGGAGAGCCGGCGGTAGGGGGTCCGGCCGCACTCGTCGAGCCCGAGCCGGTCCACGAGCAGGTCGACGGGGAGCGGGTCGGCGTGCAGGGCGGCCATGTGCCGGAGCATCTCCACCGCGCGCACGCTCGACCAGGCGCCACCGGACTGCAGCATCACCCCGATCCGGGGGAGCAGCTCGCGGCGCTGGCGGACGGGGTCGAGTCCCAGCACGCGGACCGTGCCCGCGTCCGGCCGCCGGAAGCCCTCGCAGGTCTCCAGGGTGGTGGTCTTGCCGGCTCCGTTCGGGCCGAGCACGGCGGTGATGGACCCCCGCTCGACCCGCAGCGACAGCCCGTCGACCGCCACCTTGCGGCCGTAGGCCATCGTGAGGCCGTCGACCAGCACGGCGGGGGAGGACTCGGGCACCTGCCCAGTCTAGGAACCGGCCCCCGTCGTACGCCGTCGGCACCGTCCCCCGGCCGCACGCCCGGTCGCACGCCCGGCCGTGGAACGAGGATAAGGCGAACCTCACTTGAAGCGCCTCCCCCATTAACGTCACACTGGTGTTGTGCAATTCGGACGGACCACCCCGCAGGCCGCGTCGCCGCTCGTCGGCGACGCGTCCACGCGCGCCCGGGTGGCCCGCACCATCCTGGAGCGGGGCCCCTCCACGGCGGCCGACCTCGCCCGGGCGCTGGACCTCACGCCCGCGGCGGTGCGCCGCCACCTCGACCACCTCCTCGCGGAGGGGTCCGTCGAGGCCACCGAGCAGCGCATCCGGGGCCAGCGCGGCCGCGGGCGCCCCGCCCGCGTCTTCCGGCTCACCGAGGCGGGCCGGGACCACTTCGAGCACCAGTACGACGACCTGGCGGCCGAGGCGCTGCGGTTCCTCCGGGAGACCCAGGGGGAGGAGGCGGTCCTCGCCTTCGCCCGGCGGCGGATGGAGTTCATCGAGGCCGACCACGCCCGGGTGAGCGCCGACCACCCCGAGCTCACCCCGGCCGAGGCGTTGGCCCGGGTGCTCACCGATGGCGGCTACGCCGCCACCGTCCACGACGTGCCGGCGGGGGAGCAGCTGTGCCAGCAGCACTGCCCCGTCTCCCACGTCGCCCACGAGTTCCCCGAGCTGTGCGAGGCCGAGACCGAGTCCTTCGCGCGGGTGCTGGGCACCCACGTGCAGCGACTCGCCACGATCGCGCACGGCGACGGCGTGTGCACCACCTGCATCCCTGGCATCGCCGGGGGCACGACCAGCTCGACCACGGAAAAGGAGCGTCACGCATGACGACCATCGAAGAGCTCAACCCCGAGCTCCAGGGCCTCGGCCGGTACGAGTACGGCTGGGCCGACAGCGACGACGCGGGCGCTTCGGCGCGGCGGGGCGTCGACGAGGAGGTCGTCCGCGACATCTCCCGGAAGAAGGACGAGCCCGAGTGGATGCTCAAGCGCCGCCTCAAGGGGCTGCGGCTGTT
>CAZRKV010000262.1:0-3953 GCA_964600305.1 uncultured Nocardioides sp.
TCCGGCACAATGGAGGTCGTTGTGCGCATCTCCTACCCACCCGAGCTGCCGGTCAGCCACCGGCGCGACGACATCGCCGAGGCCCTCGCCTCCCACCAGGTCGTGATCGTCGCGGGCGAGACCGGCTCCGGCAAGACCACGCAGCTGCCCAAGATCTGCCTCGAGGCCGGTCGCGGCGAGGGTGGCCGTGGCGGCGGCATGATCGGGCACACCCAGCCCCGCCGGATCGCCGCCCGGTCGGTCGCCGAGCGGATCAGCGAGGAGCTGGGCGAGGAGCTCGGGGCCGAGAACGCCACGGTGGGCTACCAGGTCCGCTTCACCGACCGGACCTCCCGCGGCACCCGGGTGAAGCTGATGACCGACGGGATCCTGCTCGCCGAGCTGCAACGGGACCGGATGCTGCGCCGCTACGACACCCTGATCATCGACGAGGCGCACGAGCGCAGCCTCAACAGCGACTTCATCCTCGGCTACCTCACGCGGCTGCTGCCCGAGCGACCGGACCTGAAGGTGATCATCACCTCGGCGACCATCGACCCCGACCGTTTCGCGCGGCACTTCGCCGACCGGCACGGCCGCCCCGCGCCGATCGTCGAGGTCTCCGGCCGCACCTACCCGGTCGAGATCCGCTACCGACCCCTGGTGCAGTACGCCGGCGGCCCGGACGCCGACGCGGACGAGGCGGACGCCGGGGACGTCGACGAGGAGGGGGAGACCGTCGTCCGGGACCAGACCGAGGCGGTCGTCGACGCCGTCCGCGAGCTCTCCACCGAGGGGCCCGGCGACGTCCTGGTCTTCCTGCCCGGCGAGCGGGAGATCCGCGACACCGCCGACGCCCTCACCGAGGGGCTGGGGCTCGACCGGCCCGGGCGCACGCCGCACGTCGAGGTGCTCCCGCTGTACTCCCGGCTCTCGGCCGCCGAGCAGCACCGCGTCTTCGGGCCGCGGGCCCGGGGCGCCACGCGCCGGGTGGTGCTGGCGACCAACGTCGCCGAGACCTCGCTGACCGTCCCCGGCATCCGGTACGTCGTCGACACCGGCGTCGCGCGGATCTCCCGCTACTCCCCCCGGACCAAGGTCCAGCGGCTGCCGATCGAACCGATCAGCCAGGCGTCGGCCAACCAGCGGGCGGGCCGCTGTGGCCGGGTCGCCGACGGCATCGCGATCCGGCTCTACAGCGAGGAGGACTTCGCCTCCCGGCCCGAGTTCACCGACCCCGAGATCCTGCGCACCAACCTGGCCTCGGTGATCCTGCAGATGGCCTCCCTCGGCCTGGGTGACCTGGCCCGGTTCCCGTTCGTCGAGCCCCCCGACCGCAAGCACGTCACCGCCGGCCTCCAGCTGCTGGAGGAGCTGGGGGCCCTGCGGACCGGCGGCCGGGGCTCGGGCGGGACCCGGCTGACCCGCGTCGGTCGGCGCCTGGCCCGGCTGCCGATCGACCCCCGGCTCGCCCGGATGGTCCTCGAGGCCGAGCGCCTCGGCTGCGTGCGCGAGGTGATCGTCATCGCCGCGGCGCTGTCCCTGCAGGACCCGCGCGAGCGGCCCGCCGAGCAGCGGGACCGGGCCGACCAGCTGCACGCGCGGTTCCGGGACAAGCGGTCGGACTTCCTCGGCTGGCTGAACCTCTGGCGCCACCTGCGCGAGCAGCAGCGCGAGCTGTCCTCCAGCGCCTTCCGGCGGATGTGCAAGCGGGAGTTCCTCAACTACCTGCGGGTGCGGGAGTGGCAGGACTTCGAGGCCCAGCTGCGGCAGGTGTGCCGGGAGATGAAGATCGACCTCGGCAAGCCCACGCGGATCGGCGCCGAGGGCGGCGGGGCGGCGTACGACGCCGACGGGATCCACCAGGCGCTGCTGTCCGGGCTGCTCTCCCACGTGGGGCTGCTCGAGGAGCGCGGGGACCGGCGCCGGGGCCCGCGGGAGTACCTCGGTGCCCGGGGCCAGAAGTTCGCGATCTTCCCCGGCAGTGCCCTCAAGGGCAGCAACCCCACCTACGTGATGGCGGGAGAGCTGGTCGAGACCTCCCGGCTGTGGGCCCGGCAGAACGCCGCCATCGAGCCGGAGTGGGCCGAACGACTCGGGGCCCACCTGGTCAAGCGGTCCTACTCGGAGCCGCACTGGTCGAAGAAGCGCGCCTCCGTGGTCGCCCGCGAGCGGGTCACCCTGTACGGCGTCCCGCTGGCCGCCGACCGGCTGGTCTCCTACGGCAAGGTCGACCGCGAGGTGAGCCGGGAGCTGTTCATCCGCCACGCCCTCGTGTACGGCGAGTGGCCGGCCCTGGACTCGGGGCGGTACCGCTTCCACGAGGAGAACCGGCGCCTGCTCGAGGAGGCCGAGGAGCTCGAGCACCGGGCCCGGCGCCGCGGCATCGTCGTCGACGAGCACACCCTCTTCGACTTCTACGACGCCCGGGTGGGAGCCGAGGTGGTCAGCGGGGCCCACTTCGACCGGTGGTGGAAGCAGGAGCGGCGCCGACGGCCCGACCTGCTCACCTTCGACCCGGAGATGCTCACCCACGACGGGGCCGAGGAGGTCAGCGCCGCCGACTACCCCGAGCAGTGGGTGGCCGGGGACGACGGGCTCACCTTCGACATCAGCTACCACTTCGAGCCGGGGTCCCCGGAGGACGGCGTCACCATCGACGTGCCGGTCGCGACCCTGAACCGGGTCTCGCCGGAGGAGTTCTCCTGGAACGTCCCGGGTCTCCGCGAGGAGCTGGTGACCAGCCTGATCAAGAGCCTGCCCAAGCACCTGCGGGTGAACTTCGTGCCGGCCCCCGACCACGCCCGCGACTTCCTGGCGTCGGTGCCGCCGGGCGAGGAGCCGCTGCTGGACGCCCTGGAGCGGCACCTGCGCGCCCGGTCCGGGGTCGCCGTACCCCGGGAGGCGTGGGACCCCACCAAGGTGCCCGACCACCTCAAGCCCACCTTCCGCGTGGTCACCGACGAGGGGGAGGTGGCCGGGACCGGGAAGGACCTCGCCGCGATCACGGCGCCGCTGCGGCCGGCGCTGGAGGAGGCGGTCGCCGACGTCGCCGCGGACTCCGGGGCCACCGCCACCGGTCGCACGAGCTGGAGCTTCGGCGCCATCGAGCCCTCGTTCACCAAGGTCCGGGCCGGGCACGAGGTCCGCGGCCACCCCACGCTGGTCGACGAGGGGGAGACGGTCGGGCTCCGGGTGGTGGGCACCCCCGAGGAGCAGGAGGCCCGCCACCGGCTCGGTGTGCGGCGGCTGGTGCTGCTCGAGCTCGACCGGCGCGGCGAGGACCCCCGCAAGCGGGTCCTGGACGGGCTCGGCAACGCCGAGAAGCTGGCGCTGGCCGGGTCGCCGTACCCGGGGGTGGCCGACCTGGTCGCCGACTGCCGGGCGGCGGTGGTCGGCGAGGTGGTCGACGCCAGGCCCCCGGTGCGCGACGAGGCGTCCTTCGACGCGGTCGTGGCCGAGGCGGCCCGTGACCAGGAGGCCCGCATCCGGGGGGTGCTCACCGACGCGATCCGGGTGCTCGAGGCGTGGCGCCGGGCCGAGAAGGCCCTGTCCGGCCGGGCGGAGATGGCGACCCTGCCCGCGCTGCAGGACATGCGGGCCCAGGTGGCCCGACTGGTGCACGACGGCTTCATCGGGGAGGCCGGACCGACCCAGCTGCGGCGGATGCCGGTCCACCTGGCCGCGGTCGAGCACCGTCGGGAGCGGCTCGACGAACAGCCGGGCCGGGACCGGGAGCTGATGGCGCTGGTCCAGCCGCTGCAGGACGCGTGGCTGCACCGGGTCGAGGCCCTGCCGGCGGGCCGGCCGCCGCACGCCGCCCTCCGCCAGGTCCGGTGGATGCTGGAGGAGTACCGCGTCTCCCTGTGGGCGCAGCACCTCGGCACCGCCCACCCCGTCTCCGACGCCCGCATCCGCAAGGTCCTCGACTGACGCCGAGTCGGCCCCACGGCACCGCCGAGTCGGCCCCACGG
>CAZRKV010000263.1:0-3940 GCA_964600305.1 uncultured Nocardioides sp.
CGAACCCGGTGCTCGCGGCGAGGGCGGCCGCGGCGGGGTGGTTGCCGTGGGACCACGCGGTGAGCGGCTCGTCCCCGGCCACCTCGAGCACGTGCTCGAGCAGCGTGGTGCCGATCCCCTCGCGGCGGGAGTCGGGGGCGACGACGAGGGAGAGGTCCTCGTCCACGAGCAGCGCGAACCCCGACCCGGGGGCGAGCCAGGCGGTCAGGTCGGACTCGTCGCGGTGGCGCATCGCCAGCCGGGTCGCCTCGTCGAGCGGGTCCTGCCCGTCGACGACCTGCGCGGCCTGGGCGAGCGCCTCGATCTCGGCTCGGGTGCCGGGCTCGAGGCCACGCCCGTCGTCGGTGTCCATCCACGCCACTCTAGGCACTCGGGCGCCCCGGGCGCGCGCCACGCTCCGGTCCGTCCTCCGGCTGCGGCCCCCACCGCGCGAGCGCCCAGGTGGCGACGACCGCGCCGAGGGCGGCGCCGAGCGTGTTGGCGACGATGTCGACCATGGTGGCCGAGCGGCCGGAGAGCAGCAGCGCCTGGAAGAGCTCCACGCCCCCGCTGATGGCGAAGCCGTACGCCGTCCAGTCGCGCCACGTGGTCCGTGGCCACACCACCAGGCCCAGCGCGGAGACCGGCGCCAGGATCAGCGCGTTGAGCGCGAACTCGATGCGGGAGCCGACGGTGAGCCGCCCCGGCAGCCCGAGTGCGTCGCCGATCGCGCCCAGCACGGAGACGGTGCCGCTGGGGACCGACGCGGAGGGGTTGAGCAGCACCCACGCGAGCACGACGGAGTAGCCGGCCAGCGCGATCGCGGCGCGGCGACGGAGGGTGTGGCTCATACGTCCCCGGGGACGGGGCCCCGCGCGCGGGCGTCCTCGTCCTCGGCGGCCGGCGGCGCGGGGGTGGTGGACGGCACCACGAACCGGTAGCCGACGTTGCGCACCGTGCCGATCAGGGTCTCGTGCTCGCCCCCGAGCTTGGCCCGCAGCCGCCGGATGTGCACGTCGACGGTGCGGGTGCCGCCGAAGTAGTCGTAGCCCCACACCTCCGAGAGCAGCTGCTGGCGGGTGAAGACCCGGCCCGGGTGCTGGGCGAGGTACTTCAGCAGCTCGAACTCCTTGAACGTCAGGTTCAGGGTGCGGCGCCCGAGCCGGGCGGTGTAGGTCGCCTCGTCGATGGTGACGTCGCCGCTGCGGATCAGGTGGGACTCGGCGTCGGACCCACCGGCGCGGGCGGCGTAGGACTCCACGGCCAGCCGGATCCGCGCGTCCAGCTCGGCGGGGCCGGCGTTGTCGAGGACCACGTCGTCGACGCCCCAGTCCTGCCGCACGACGGCCATCCCGCCCTCGGTGAGCACGAGGACGACGGGCGCGTCGGTGCCCGTCGTACGCAGCAGGCGGCAGAAGTCGCGGGACTGGGCGAGGTCGCGGCGGCCGTCGACGAGGAGCACGTCGGCGTCGGGGGCGTCGATGAGGGCGCTGCCTTGCGCGGGGACCACCTTGACCCGGTGGGTGAGGAGGGGGAGCGCGGGGAGCACGTCGGAGGAGGGCTCGAGGGCGTTGGTCAGCAGCAGGACGGTGCTCACGCCGCACCACCTCCCGCTCCGGTCGTGGATGGGTCAGAATATCGGAGTATGGGAGACCGACAGCGCACAGCCTCGCGGACCGGGGTGGTCGAGGTGCACTACTGGGCGGGCGCGAAGGCGGCCGCCGGCACCGGTGGCGACGACCTGGAGGTGACGGGACCGATCCCGCTGGCCGAGGTGATGGAGCGGGCGATCGCGAAGCACCCGGGCACACGACTGCCCGACGTCCTCCAGGTGTGCTCGGTGCTGGTGGGGGATCGGCCCGTGGGGGCCGACGACCCCGCCGAGGTCCTGGTGGAGCCGGGCAGTCGGGTGGAGTTCCTCCCGCCGTTCGCGGGCGGGTAGGGAGGCCGGGGCGCCCGCAGGGGCCTCAGGCCTCGATCGCCGTGTCCTCCTTCGGCTGGGCGGACCCGATCTCGACCTTGCGGGGCTTGGCCTGCTCGGCGACGGGCACCAGCAGCCGCAGGACGCCGTCGTCGTAGGTGGCCTCGATCCGGTCGAGGTCGAGGTTGTCACCGAGGACGAGCTGGCGGCTGAAGGCGCCGCGGACGCGCTCGCCGGCGAGCATCTCCCAGTCGCCGTTGCGGGCCACGCGCTCGGCACGGATGGTGAGCACGTTGCGCTCGACGTCGATGTCGATGCTCTCCCGGGACACGCCGGGCAGGTCGAACTCGATGACGAAGTTCTCGCCCTCGCGCCAGGCGTCCATCGGCATCACCGCGGGACGGCTGGTCGTGCCCGTGCCGGCACCGGCGGCGCCGAAGACCTGGTTGGCGAGGCGGTCGAGGTCACGGAACGGGTCGGCGTTGCGCAGCAGCATCATGATTCCCTCCAATCATCCGGTGCCGCCCTGCGCGGCATCGTTACCTGTATCAACAGTTATAGATTGTCCCTATTCCCGAATCAAGGGAAGATGGTGGCCGGAGGTGGAGATTTCATGGCACGTCGCGTGCGCGGGGTCTACGCCATCTCGGTCGCGGCCGAGATGGTGGAGATGCAGGTGCAGAACCTGCGCGTCTACGAGCGTCGCGGGCTGCTCCAGCCCGACCGCACGCCCGGGGGCAACCGGCTCTACAGCCCCGCCGACATCGACCGGCTGCACCGCATCCGGGAGCTCCTCGAGGAGGGCCTCAACCTGGCCGGGGTCGCCCGGGTGCTCGCGCTCGAGGAGGAGGTACGCCGGCTCCGGTCGCGGCTGGCGCGGGTGGAGCACCCGTCCCGAGTGGAGGACCGAATGAGCAACGCCGAGGCCGGGCCGGATCCTGTGCCCTCCCCGGGGTCCACGGAATCCACGGAGGCCGGTGCAGGTTGAGCCACCCATGACGTCGTACGACGCGCGGTCGGTGCCGGAGGTGCTCGCGGAGGCGGACGCGCAGCCGTCCGGTCCGGTCGGGCTGGGGGAGCGGGCCACGTTGCTGCAGTTCTCCAGCGCCTTCTGTGCGCCGTGCCGGGCGACCCGGCAGGTGCTCGCCGGTGTCGCCGAGAAGGTGCCGGGGGTCGCCCACGTCGAGGTGGACGCGGACACCCACCTGGCGGCGACCCGGGCGCTCGGCATCACCGGCACCCCCACGACCCTCGTGCTCGACGCCGAGGGGCACGAGGTCACCCGGGCGGCCGGCGTCCCCTCCAGGCAGGCCGTGCTCGGCGTCCTCGGCGCGGCCCTGCCCGCGGATTGAGGCGTCTCGATGATTGGGACGAGCGTCCACGATGCGGACGCCGATGCGGTGGGGTCGTTCTTGGCCGCCTAGGCTCTCCCACGTGTTCACGACCATGCTGACCAAGCGCCGCGCGGTGGACCACTGCCGCGTCCACTCGGCGCTGTGTCGCACCTCCTGACCGGACGCCCTCCCGCCCCCTGACGCCGAGTCGGCCCCACGGGCCCCGTCGGGTCGGCCCCACGGCACGTCGTACGCCGCACTGCCCGGGCCTCGTCCGCGTCCCGGTCCACACGCCCTGCTCCTGCCCGGCCCCGCCGGCGGCCCGCCGTACGCCGGCGAAGGCCCGTCGCGCGCAGGGAGCCCCGATCCGTCACGCACGACACCGCAGCACCACCGAACCCGAAGAGAAAGAGGAACCACATGAGCCGCGACAACGCACTCGTCACCGCCGACTGGGTCGAGGAGCACCTCGACGACCCGAAGGTCGTCCTGGTGGAGGTCGACGAGGACACCACCGCCTACGACAAGGGCCACATCCGGGGCGCGATCAAGCTGGACTGGACCAAGGACCTGCAGGACCAGGTCCGCCGCGACTTCCTGAACAAGGAGCAGTTCGAGCAGCTGCTGTCCGAGCGCGGGATCGCCAACGACGACACCGTCGTGCTCTACGGCGGCAACAACAACTGGTTCGCCGCCTACGCCTACT
>CAZRKV010000264.1:0-3935 GCA_964600305.1 uncultured Nocardioides sp.
GTGCGCGACCCCGAGAAGGTCGCCTGGCTGTCCCAGACGACCCTCAGCGTCGACGAGACCATGGAGACCGTCGACGCCATCCGGCGTCGGTTCCCGGCCCTGATCGACCCGCCGAGCGACGACATCTGCTACGCCACCCAGAACCGGCAGCTGGCGGTGAAGGAGATCGCCCGGGACTCCGACCTCCTGATCGTGGTCGGGTCGGGCAACTCCTCCAACTCCGTGCGCCTGGTCGAGGTCGCCCTCGAGGCGGGTGCCGGCGCGTCGTACCGGGTCGACGACGCCTCCGAGATCGACGAGGCGTGGCTCGAGGGGGTCGACACCGTGAGCGTGACTTCCGGCGCCTCGGTCCCCGAGGAGCTGGTCGAGGGGGTCCTGGACTACCTCGCCGCACGCGGCTACCCCGGAGCCCGGTCGGTGCGGACCGCGGAGGAGTCCCTGATCTTCGCCCTGCCCAAGGAGCTGCGACGCGACCTCAAGGCCGCTGCCCGGACCGACGCCCCGGCGCCCGCGAAGGACTGAGACCGTGGCCCGCTTCATCGACATCCACCCGGAGAACCCGCAGCAGCGTCGTCTCGACCAGGTGGTCGAGGCGCTGCGCGAGGACGCCCTCATCGCCTATCCGACCGACTCCGGCTACGCCCTCGGGTGCCAGCTGGGCAACCGCGCGGGGCGGGACCGGATCCTGCGGATCCGGGAGCTGGACGAGAAGCACCACTTCACGCTCGTGTGCTCGGAGTTCGCCCAGCTGGGGCAGTTCGTGCACATCGACAACGCGGCGTTCCGGGCGATCAAGGCCGCCACACCGGGTCCCTACACGTTCATCCTGCCCGCGACGCGTGAGGTGCCCAAGCGGCTGATGCACCCCAAGAAGCGCACGGTGGGGGTGCGGATCCCCGACCACGTCTTCACCCAGGCGCTGCTCCGGTCGCTGGGGGAGCCGCTCCTCTCCAGCACCCTGATCCTCCCCGGCGAGGAGGAGCCCCGCACCCAGGGCTGGGAGATCGCCGAAGAGCTCGAGCACGTCGTGGACCTCGTCGTGGAGGCCGGTGAGACGCCCTCGGAGCCGACGACGGTCATCGACTGGTCCGGGGACGTTCCCGAGGTGGTACGCCGCGGGGCGGGTGATCCGGCCCGCTTCGAGGAGTGAGTCGGCGCACCCGCACGGCGAGGCAGGCCAGGGCCAGCGCGTAGCCGAGCAGCAGGGGCAGCGAGTTCGTCGCCAGTGCGGTCACCACCGCCTGGACCACCCCGTCGTCGGGCTCGGCGATGGCCCCCGGGCGGGGACCCGCGAGGAGCAGGAACACCCCCAGCATGGCCGGGGGCGGGAAGAGCGCGACGGTGAAGAAGTCCCGGGGGCGGACCAGCAGCGCGGCGGCGACGCAGGTGAGGACGAAACCGGTCCCGAACAGCCAGCCCACGCTGCCGCGCAACAGCACGTCGGTGACTGCGGCGGTGAGGGCGAGCGCGAACCCGAGGGCGACCACGGTGCGACCGTGCTCGTCGCCCTCGTCCCAGAGCGTGCGTGCCTGGCTCACGGGCCCACGATAGGCAGCGGCCTCAGGCGCCCCGGGGGCGGCGCGCCGCGTCCTCGTCACTGAGCGACCGGGCGGCGCTCTCGACCTGGCGGGGGCCGGGCAGCTCGTCGTCGGTCACCCCCAGCTCCCCGAACCGGCGGGCCGCGACCAGCACCCGGGACTCCAGCGACCCGACCGCCTGGTTGTAGTGGCCGACCGCGGCGTTCAACGACCGGCCCACGTTGTCGAGGTGGGAGCCCATCGACGACAGCCGCGCGTGCAGGTCCCGCCCGAGCCGGTGGATCTCGTGGGCGCGGTCGGCCAGGACCTCGTGCCGCCAGCCGTGCGCCACGGTGCGCAGCAGCGCGATCAGCGTGGTGGGGGTCGCGAGCACCACCTGGCGGCCGGCTGCGTGCTCGATGAGGGTGCCGTCGGCTTCCAGGGCCGCGGACAGGAAGGACTCGCCGGGGACGAACAGCACCACGAACTCCGGCGACTCCGAGAGGGCCTGCCAGTAGCGCTTGGCGCCGAGCTGGTCGACGTGCGTCCGCAGCTGCCGTGCGTGCCGGGCCAGGCCGGCCCCGCGCTCCTCGTCGTCGTCGGCGGCCGTGGCCTCCAGGAAGGCGTCCAGGGGGACCTTGGCGTCGATGACGACCGACCGGCCGCCGGCCAGGCGCACCACCAGGTCCGGGCGCAGCGACCCTTCGGCGAGGGCGACCTGCTCGGCGAAGTCGCAGTGTTCGACCATGCCGGCCACCTCGACCACCCGGCGCAGGTGCATCTCCCCCCAGCGGCCACGCACCTGGGGGCGGCGCAAGGCGGTGGCCAGTGACTGGGTCTCGCGACGGAGGGTCTCGGTGGTCAGCCGCATGTCGGTGACCTGCTGGTGGAGCTGGCCCTGCCAGGCGGCGCGCTCGTGCGCCAGGTCGCGCATCTGGTCGTGGAGCCGCTCCAGGCCCTCGCGCAGCACGGCGTCGTCGCCGGTGCGCCGCTCCAGCGCGGCGATCGCCGCGCCGGTGTCGGGGGCCTGACGTGTCCGGCCCCACAGGACGCCCAGGGCGAGACCGAGCGCGACCCCGACCAGGAGCAGGAGGAGCGGGAGCAGCGATGTGTCCATGCCACGCAGCATGGACCAGGGCGCCGACAGTCCGTCGACACACGCGCGGGGTGCGGCACAATGCCGACGGTGCCGACCCCGCCGACCCCGCCGACCCGCCTGCGCAGTGCCTCCGCGCTGTCCGTGGGGTCGATCACCACGGGGGCGCTGGCCTACGTCTTCTTCGCCCTCACCACCCGGGCCCTCGGGGCGACGGACGCGGCCCCGGTGTCGGTGCTGTGGACGTGGTGGGGCCTCACCGCGGCGGCGCTGACCTTCCCGGTCCAGCACTGGGTCGCCCGCAGCGTCGCCGCCCACGGCGGGGAGGGACCGGTGCGCGCCGCACTGCCCCGGGTCGGGTCGCTGGGGGGTGGGGTCGCCGCGGTGGCGGCCGGCGGCGCCTGGGTGCTGCGCGAGCCGCTCTTCGACGGGCACGGGGTGGTCTTCCCCCTGCTCACGGCCGGGGTCGCGCTCGCCGCGACCTGGACCGGGGTGGTGCGGGGCCTGCTCAGTGCCCGGGGCCGGTTCCCGGCGGTGGCCGCGCTCCTGGTGGCCGAGAACGCGGCGCGGTGCGTCCTCGCCGTGGGCCTGTCCCTGGCCGGAGTCGGGTCGCCGGCGGCCTACGGCCTGGCCCTGCTCCTCGGGTACGCCGTCCTCCTGCTCTGGCCCTCCGCCCTGCGCCCTGCGGGGAAGGGGCACGACCTGCGGCCGACCCGGTCGCCGATGGGAGTCCTCGGGGCCACGGCCGGTGGCCAGCTGGTCGCCCAGGTCGTGCTCACCGGGAGCCCCCTCGTGCTGGCCCTGGGCGGCGCCCCCGCTCGCGACGTCACGGTGCTGTTCGCCGCTCTCGCCCTCTTCCGGGCGCCGTACCTCGTGGCCCTCGGACAGGTGACCCAGCTGACGGGGATCCTCACCCGGCTGGTGGTGGACGGGAGGGCACGACGCCTGGCCCGGATCCGCCGGGGGCTGGTGCTGCTGACGGCGATCGCAGCCCTCGCGGCCGCCGGGGTGGGGGCCCTGCTGGGCCCATGGCTCCTGCCGGTGGTCTTCGGGGGCGAGGTGCGGATGGAGGCCCTGCCCAGTGCCCTGGTGGCGGCCGGGTCGACCGTGGCCCTCGGCACCCTGGTGGCGACGGTGCTGGTCATCGCCACCGGGCGCACCGGTGCCCTACCGCTGGGCTGGGCCGTGGCGCTGCTGCCGGGTGCCGCCTGGCTCGCCCTGGCCCCGGGGGAGCTGCTGGTGCGCACCTGTGGCGCCTTCGTCGTGGTGGAGGTGGTGGCGTTCGCCGGGTTCGTGGTGGCGTCAGGCAACGCGGGGAGGGA
>CAZRKV010000265.1:0-3928 GCA_964600305.1 uncultured Nocardioides sp.
AGGCGTGGGCGAGCAGGTGGTGGGCGAGCAGCACCGGCTGGGCGTGCTGGAGGTGGGTGCGGCCCGGCATCACCGCGTCCGGGTGCGCGGCGGCCTGGTCCCGCAGCGCCTCCACGAGGTCCAGCACCTGGCCGGCCACGGTCCGGGCGTGGTCCCGGAGGAAGGACTTGAACAGCGTGGCGACCTGGTCGTTCCGGGAGCGGCCCGCCCGCAGTCGGCCGCCGACCTCGGGCCCGACCTCCTCCAGCAACAGCCGCTCGAGGGCCCCGTGCACGTCCTCGTCGTCCGGCGAGGGCCGGAGGTCGCCGGCGGCGTACCGCTCCCCCAGCACGTCCAGGCCCCGCTGCAGCTCGGCGAGGTCGTCGTCGGACAGCAGCCCGGCCCCGTGCAGCACCCGCGCGTGCGCACGTGACCCCGCGAGGTCGTACGGCGTGAGGCGCCAGTCGAAGTGGGTGGACACCGAGAGGGCCTCCAGCTCGGGGCTGGGCCCGCCGGCGAACCGACCGCCCCAGAGCTTGCCGGTGTTGGTCCGTCCGGTCCTGGGGTCGCTCATGGGTCTCCTCGTTCGTCGTCGGACAGGTGCCGGGGAGCGTTGGCCAGCTCCACGAACCGCTGGGCCAGCTCCTCGCCACCCGCCGGGTCGCGGCCGATCACCAGCACGGTGTCGTCACCGGCGATGGTGCCCAGGACGTCGGCCAGCTCGGCGTGGTCGAAGGCCGAGGCCAGGAACTGGGCCGCCCCGGGCGGCGTACGGAGCACGACCAGATTGGCACTGGCGTCCGCGCTCACCAACAGCTCCGAGCACAGGCGAGCCAACCGGGTCCGGGATGCCTCGCTCTCGCGCAGGCGCTGGGGCGTGCGGTCGCCCCCCTCGGCCGGGACGGCGTACACGAGGGCACCGGAGGCCGCGCGGACCTTGACCGCGTCGAGCTCCACGAGGTCACGGCTCAGCGTCGCCTGGGTGACCTGCACCCCGTGCGCGGACAGCAGGTCGGCGAGCTCGGCCTGGGAGCGGACCTCGTGCTGCTCGAGCAGCTCGATCACCCTGCGCTGCCGGGCGTTCTTCGTCAGCGGGGCCGAGGCCGGCGTGCTCACCGGTCGTGCTCCAGCAGGAAGTCCAGCACCGCCTTCTGGGCGTGCCGGCGGTTCTCCGCCTCGTCCCACACCCGGCTGTTCGGGCCGTCGATCACCTCGGCGGCGATCTCCTTGCCGCGGTACGCGGGCAGGCAGTGCAGCACCACCGCGTCGGGTGCGGCCCGGTCCAGGGCGTCCTGGTCGAGGGCGTACGGCGCGAAGACCTCCCGGCGCTCGCTCGCCTCGCCCTCGCGCCCCATCGAGACCCAGGTGTCGGTGGTGACCACGTCGGCACCGGAGGTGGCCGCCACCGGGTCGGTCATGTACGAGATCGATCCCCCGGTGGACTCGGCGATCGCCGCGGACCGCTCCAGCACCTCGGTGGCGGGGGCGAACTCGATCGGCGCCGCGATGCGCACGTGCATGCCCGCGGTCGCGCCCGCGAGCAGCCAGGAGTGGGCCACGTTGCACGACCCGTCGCCGAGGAAGGACACGTGCAGCCCCGCGAGCTCGCCCCGGGCCTCCTGCACCGTCTGCAGGTCGGCCAGGAGCTGGCAGGGGTGGAAGTCGTCGCTCAGGGCGTTGACGACCGGCACCCCGGAGACCGCGGCCATCTCCTCGAGCCGGTCCTGGCCGTGGGTGCGCCACACGACCATCCGGGCCTGGCGGCCGAGCACGCGCGCCACGTCCGCGACCGACTCGCGCTCGCCGACACCGGCCAGCCGACCGTCCACGACCATCGGGAAGCCCCCCAGCTCGGCGATGCCCGCGCTGAAGGAGACCTGGGTGCGCAGGGTCGGCTTGTCGAAGAGCAGCGCCACGCTCTGCGGCCCCTCGAGTGGCCGCGCACGGAAGGGATCGGCCTTGTACGCCGCCGCGAGGGCCAGCACGCGGGCCTGCTCCAAGGGGGTGAGGTCGTCGTCCCGGAGGAAGTGCCGGGTCGTCGTTCGGGTCATCGGTCCACTCCTGTCGTGGCGGCAGCATCGAGGATCCCCGGCCACGCGGCCAGGAACTCGTCGGCCTCCCCGGTGGTCAGCACCAGCGGGGGCGCCAGGCGGATGCGGGACGGGGTCGGGTTGTTGACGATGAAGCCGGCCGCGAGGGCGGCGGCGGCCACCTCGGCGGCGTTCCGCTCGGCCAGGTCGAGGCCGATCAGCAGGCCCTCGCCGCGCACCTCGGTCACGCGGGGGTCGCGGGCCAGGCCGTGGCGCAGGTGCGCGCCGACCTCGCGGACGTGGTCGAGGAGGCCCTCCTCCTCGATCGTGGCCAGGACGGCGAGGGCCGCCGCACTCGCCACCGGGTTGCCCCCGAAGGTGGTCCCGTGGTTGCCCGGCTGCAGCAGCCCGGCCGCCTCGCCGGTGGCCAGGGTCGCGCCGATCGGGAACCCACCACCGAGCCCCTTGGCGAGGGTCACCAGGTCCGGTGCCACCGGCCCGACGTGGTACGGCGAATGGTGGGCGAACCAGTGCCCCGTGCGCCCGATCCCGGTCTGCACCTCGTCCAGCCAGAGCAGGGCGCCGTGCTCGCGGGTGACCTCCCGGGCGGCCGCGAGGTAGTCCGGAGGCGGGACGTTCACCCCGGCCTCGCCCTGCAGGGGCTCGACCAGCACGGCAGCGGTGCGGTCGGTCACGGCTCCGGCCAGGGCCTCGGCGTCGCCGTACGGGACGAAGGTCACCTCGCCGGGGAGCGGCTCGAACGGCGTGCGGTAGGCCTCCTTCGCGGTGACCGCGAGCGCCCCCATCGTCCGGCCGTGGAAGCCCTCGGCCATCGCGACCAGGTGGGTGCGCCCGGTGCGCCGGGTGATCTTGAGGGCGGCCTCGTTCGCCTCGGTGCCCGAGCTGCTCAGGAAGACCCGGCCCGACCCGCCGGCCGATCCGCCCAGCAGGGCGAGCAGCCGCTCGGCCAGCTCGACCTGCTGGGGCGTGGCGAAGAAGTTGGACACGTGCCCGAGCCGCCCCATCTGGTCGGCGACGGCGGAGACCAGGGCGGGGTGGGCGTGGCCCAGCGAGTTCACCGCGATGCCGGCGAGGAGGTCGAGGTACTCACGTCCCTCGACGTCCCGGACCCGGGCGCCGCGGCCCTCGGCCAGCACCAGTCGAGGGGTCCCGAAGGTGTTCATCAGTGCGCCGGCGTAGCGCCCCTGCCAGTCGGCCATCACTCCTCCTCCGCGGCCGCGGGCTCGGCCGGCTTGATCCGGGTCTGCACGCCGGGGAGGACCTGGGTGCCGACGCCCTCCTCGGTGAAGATCTCGAGGAGCACGGCGTGCGGTTCCCGCCCGTCCACGACGGTGGCCTTGGGTACCCCCTCGCGGACCGCCCGGAGGCAGGCGGTCATCTTCGGCACCATCCCGCTGGCCAGGGCCGGAAGCATCTGCTCCAGCGACTCCGGGCTGATCTCCTTGATCAGGTCCCGCGTGTGCGGCCAGTCGTGGTAGAGCCCCTCGACGTCGGTGAGGACGAGCAGCTTCTCGGCCCCGACCGCGACGGCGAGGGCCGCGGCGGCGGTGTCGGCGTTCACGTTGTGCACCTGGCCGGCCCGGTCCGGGGCCACGCTCGAGATGACCGGGATCCGGCCCGCGTCGATCAGGTCGCGCACCGCCTCGGGGCGGACCTCGGACACCTCGCCGACCAGCCCGAGGTCGACCTCCTCGCCGTTCACCACCGTGCTCCGGGCCTCGGCGGTGAACAGGCCAGCGTCCTCGCCGGAGAGACCGACGGCGATGTGGCCGTGCTGGTTGATCAGGCCCACCAGCTCGCGCTGCACCTGGCCGACCAGGACCATGCGGACGACGTCCATCGCCTCGGGCGTCGTCACCCGCAGGCCGCCGCGGAACTCCGACTCGATCCCGAGGCGG
>CAZRKV010000266.1:0-3920 GCA_964600305.1 uncultured Nocardioides sp.
CGCGCGCTGGCCGACGAGGTCGGGCGGCAGGCGCTGCGCTGCATCCGTTGCTCGGCGTGCCTGAACGTGTGCCCCGTCTACGAACGCACCGGCGGCCACGCCTACGGCTCGGTCTACCCGGGCCCGATCGGGGCGATCCTCAACCCGTTGCTGCGCGGCGTGGGCCATGACGAGCAGGTCGACTCCCTGCCCTACGCCTCGACGCTGTGCGGGGCCTGCTACGAGGTCTGCCCGGTGAAGATCGACATCCCCTCGGTCCTGGTCGACCTGCGCACCCAGGTGGTGGACGCCCACCGGGAGCGCAGGTCCGGGGGCGAGGCGCTGGCGATGCGCGCTGCCGCCTGGGGGTTCACCGACGCCGGTCGGCTCGGCCGCCTCGAGCGCGTGGCCGGGGTCGCCGGGCACGCACTGGGCCGGCTGGGTCGTGCCGCCCTGCCCGGGGGGCGGGCTGCGCTGCGCCGGCTGCCCGGCCCCGGTGCGGCCTGGAGCGAGGCCCGGGACCTCGCCGCGCCGCCGCGCGAGTCCTTCCGGGCCTGGTGGCGGCGCACCGCCGGCGGCCGGGAGGAGGAACCGTGAGCGCCCGCGAGGAGATCCTGGCCGGGGTACGCCGCGCCCTCGCCGACGTCCACACCGACGCCGGCGCCGGCGGCCCTGCCGTGCCGCGGGGCTACCGCACGGCGGCCCCGCCGGCCGACGCGCCCGACCCGGTCGTGCTCTTCGCCCGTCGGGTGTCGGACTACCGGGCCACCGTCCACCACACCACCGCCGACGACGCGGCGAGCGTGGTGGCCTCCCTGGTCGAGGGCCGATCGGTGGTGGTGCCGGCGGACCTGCCCCTCGACGTCCCCGGAGCCGTTCCGGGCGACGGCCTCGCCGCACGGGACCTGGACGGGATCGACGCGGTGGTGACCACCGCGGCCCTCGGCGTCGCGAGCACCGGCACGGTCGTGCTCGACCACGGCCCCGGTCAGGGCCGCCGGGCACTGACCCTGGTGCCCGACCTGCACGTGTGCGTGGTGCGCGAGGACCAGGTGGTCCCCGGCGTACCCCAGGCCGTCGCACGGCTGGACCCCGAGCGGCCGCAGACGTGGATCAGCGGGCCCAGCGCCACCAGCGACATCGAGCTCGACCGGGTCGAGGGCGTGCACGGGCCTCGGGTGCTGCACGTGGTCATCGTCACCGTGGATCGGGACCCGTGACGCCCGCCAGCGCCGCACCGTCCCCCTCGCGGGCTTCGCGGCCCGTGGCCGCGGGCCGGCGAGCGGTCCACTGGGCGGCCAGCCACGGCCTCGCCCGCGCCGCGATCGGGCTGGCGGCCCGTCGGGGGGACCTCCAGGCGGAGCTGGTCCGCGGCGGTGGCGGGGACCCGCAGCAGGCCTTCGACGTGATCGAGGCGATCCGGGCCCGGGGGCCGCTCCATCAGCTCGGCCCCGCCTTCGTGACCGTCGACCACGGCGTGGTCCGCGAGGTGCTGACCAGCCCCGACTTCCGCACCGGGATCCCCGGGCGCGTGGGTGGCCCGCTCGGGGCGGTGACCGCACGCACCGCACCACGCCACGTGCATCCGCTCGAGCCGCCGTCGCTGCTGGTCACCGAGCCGCCGCAGCACACCCGCTACCGCACGCTGGTGGTGGGTGTGTTCACCGCCCGTGCGGTGGAGCGGCTGCGGGCCCGCACCGAGGAGATCGCGCACCGGTTGCTGGACGAACTCGCTCCGTTCGACCCGGTCGAGCTGGTGGCGGCGTACTGCAGCCGGCTCCCGGTGGCCGTGATCGCCGAGGTCCTCGGGGTGCCCGAGCGGGACCGGCAGCACGTGCTCGACCTCGGCACGGCCGCGGCCTCCAGCCTGGACCTCGGGCTGTCCTGGCGACGGTACCAGCAGGTCGACGCCGCGCTGCGGGGCTTCGACGCCTGGCTGGGCCGGCACCTCGAGCAGGTCCGTGCCGACCCGGGGGAGGACCTGTTCAGCCGCCTGGTCGAGGCGCGGGACGAGGACGGGGGGCTGGACGACCAGGAGCTGAAGTCCACCGCCGCGCTCGTGCTCGGTGCCGGGTTCGAGACCACGGTGAACCTCCTGGGCAACGGCACCGCGCTGCTCCACGCCCACCCCGGGCAGCGCGAGCGGCTCGCGGCGGATCCCCGGCTGTGGCCGACCGCGGTCGAGGAGGTGCTGCGCCTGGACCCACCGGTGCTGCTCACCGGACGGGTGGCGTCCCGGGACACCACCGTCGCCGGCTCGGTGGTACGGCGGGGCAACATGGTCACCACGGTCCTCGCCGGCGCCAACCGGGACCCCCGGGTCTTCGCGGATCCCACCCGCTTCGACGTCGGTCGTGGGAACGCCCGGGACCACCTCTCGTTCTCGGCCGGCCGGCACCACTGCCTGGGCGCCGCGCTGGCCCGGATGGAGGGGGAGGTCGGCCTGCGCGCGCTGTGGGAGCGCTACCCGGACCTCCGGCTGCTCCCGGGCGCCCGGCGGCGCGACACCCGCACGCTGCGCGGGTACGAGCGGCTGCCCGCGCGCTGGCACTGACCCGGTGGGGTGGCCACTGCGCGCACCGATGGCTAGCGTGGCTCGTGGAGGAGGCAGCCATGGTGGACCTGTTGACCCGTTCGGACCTGGCGTCGTTGGCGGAGCCCGAGGCCGGGGCCACGCACGTCTCGCTGTTCCTGCCGACGCACCGCTTCGGCAGCGAGGACGTCCGCGCCGACCAGCTGAGGTGGAAGAACCTGGTCGCGGACGTGGAGACCCGGTTGCTCGCGGAGGCGCGTCGCCCCGACGTGGAGCACCTGCTGGCGCCGGCGCGAGCCCTGCAGGAGGAGGCGGTGGAGTGGCAGCACATGAGCGACGGCCTGGTGATGCTGCTCCGGCCCGGATGGCACCGCACCTTCCGGATTCCGGCGCCGACCTCCGAGCTCGCCACGATCGGTGATCGCCACCTGCTGGGCCCACTGCTGCGGCTGCTCTCCGGCGACGGGCACTTCCTGCTGCTGGCGGTGAGCCAACGGCGGATCCGCCTCCTCGAGGGGAGCCGCAACACCGTCGAGGAGGTGGAGCTCGCCGACGTACCCACGGACCTGCGGGACGTGGTCGAGCCGGCCGAATCCCGGTCGGAGACCATGGCCCGCCCGGCGAGCGCCGCCGCCGGCCTGGGCGGCCGCGCCGTCTTCTACGGCCACGGGGCGGGGGAGGAGCACGCCGACCCCGACGAGGTGGGCAGGTTCCTGCGCCGGGTCTCCTCCGGTCTCGACGAGTTGCTGGCGGCCCAGGCCTCGCCCCTGGTCCTGGTGGGTCTCGAGCGACTCGTCGCGGAGTTCCGTGAGGTCAGCTCGTACCCGCACCTCGTCGACGACGCGGTGCACCACCAGCCCGACGACCTCTCCGCCGAGGAGCTGCACCGTATGGCGTGGCCGCTGGTCGAGGCCCGGTTGCGTGTCGAGCGCTCCCGGGCCGCCGACCGCTTCCACGCGCTCAACGGCACCGGCCGGGCGTCCAGCGACCTGGCGGAGGTGGCCGAGGCGGCAGCCCACGGTCGGGTGGAGACCCTGTTCGTCCGGGCCGACCCCTGGTGCTGGGAGCGGGTCGAGGCTGCCTCGCCACCGGTGTTCCGGCTGGGGGCCGACGAGGACTTCGCCGTGTGCGAGCGGGTGGACACGGCCGCCGTGGCCACGCTGCACGGTGGGGGCGAGGTGCACGCCACGTCCGAGACCGTGGTGCCGGACAGCGAGGTGGCCGCGATCTTCCGCTACTGAGGGCCGGGGACGGGCCGGTCACGCGGACGCGCTCCGCGCGGGGGAGGATGGCGCCATGACCGTGTCCGGACCCGCCTCGGTGTGGCGGGCGCCCGGGATGCCGGCGCTGGTCGCGATGACCATGGCGGGGTTCTCGGGCTACTCCGCGCTGCTCCCGCTGGTGCCGC
>CAZRKV010000267.1:0-3920 GCA_964600305.1 uncultured Nocardioides sp.
CCGATCAACGAGTGGATCATGGAGCACCTGATCATGGTCGACGCGCTCAAGCGGGCGAGCGCGAAGCGGATCACGGTGGTGATGCCGTTCTACGGCTACAGCCGGCAGGACAAGAAGCACCGCGGCCGTGAGCCGATCTCGGCGCGCCTGATGGCCGACCTGTTCAAGACCGCGGGAGCCGACCGGTTGATCGCGGTCGACCTGCACGCCGACCAGCTGCAGGGGTACTTCGACGGCCCGGTCGACCACCTGATGGCGCTGCCGATCCTGGCCGACCACGTCAAGGAGCAGTACGGCGGCCAGAAGCTCGCCGTGGTCAGTCCCGACGCCGGGAGGATCAAAGTGGCCGAGCGGTGGTCCTCGCGCCTGGGTGGCGTGCCTCTGGCGTTCATCCACAAGACGCGGGACACCACCCGGCCCAACGAGACGGTCGCGAACCGTGTCGTCGGCGACGTCGAGGGCCGCATCTGCGTCCTCACCGACGACATCATCGACACCGGCGGGACGATCGTGAAGGCCGCCGAGGCGCTGATGAAGGACGGCGCCGCCGGTGTGGTCATCGCCGCCACCCACGCGATCCTCTCCGACCCTGCGGTGGACCGCCTGAAGAACAGCCCCGCCACCGAGATCATCGTCACCGACACCCTCCCCCTCGCCGAGGAGAAGAAGTTCGACAAGCTGACCTGCCTGTCGATCGCTCCGCTGATCTCCCGGGCGATCCGGGAGGTCTTCGAGGACGGGTCGGTCACCTCGATGTTCGACGGTCAGGCCTGAACGACGGGTGACGATGGCGGCGGTCCGTGCGATTGGGGACGAGGGACTGGTCTCGGGTAGGCTTGACGGGTTGCCTCGGCGAGGGAGGCCCTCGGGCGCTCCGTGATCGACAGGGCTGCCACGGATGCGTGGCGCTGTCGATGGCGCTGCGCCCGTCGTTCCCACGTGGTGCCCCTCGCCCGGCCGACCACCACCACGAGCAGGAGGAACGAGATGGCTTCGGAGAAGATCACCGCCGAGCGGCGTACCGAGTTCGGCAAGGGCGCCGCCCGCCGGATCCGCCGCGAGAACCAGGTGCCGGCCGTCCTGTACGGCCACGGCGAGGACCCGATCCACCTCGCCCTGCCCGGCCACGACACCTGGCTGGCGCTCAAGCACGGTGGTGCGAACGCGCTGCTCGACATCGACCTCGAGGGCAAGGCCCACCTCGCCCTGACCAAGCAGGTCCAGGTCGACCCGATCAAGCGCTTCATCGTGCACGTCGACTTCGTCGCGGTGCGCCGTGGCGAGAAGGTCACCGTCGACATCCCGGTGCACGTCGTCGGCGAGGCGCAGAAGGAGACCCTGGTGGTCACCGAGGCCGCCGTGGTGTCGGTCGAGGCCGAGGCCACCCACATCCCCGAGTACGTCGAGGTCAGCGTCGAGGACGCCGAGGTCGGCACCCAGGTGCACGCCTCCGACCTGGACCTCCCGCGCGGCACCACGTTGCTGTCCGAGGAGGACATGCTCGTGGTCAACGTCACCGCTGCCCCGACCGCGGCGGAGGTCGAGGCCGACCTGGAGGAGGCCGAGGCCGAGGCCGGCATCGAGAAGGACGAGTCCGAGGAGGAGGCCGAGGGCGGCGGCGCCGCCGAGGCGTCCGAGGACGCGGGCGAGGGCGGCGAGTCCGAGGAGTGATCATCCTGCGACTCAGGAGGATCCTGGGTCGTCTGATCTCGGGAAGGACCGGGAGTTCCCCCATGTCGACGCCAGCAGGAGCCGGGGACGTCTGGCTCGTCGTCGGTCTCGGGAACCCCGGTCCCTCCTACGCCGGGCACCGGCACAACGTCGGCCGGATGGTCGTCGAGGAGCTGGCGTCCCGGATGGGATCGACGTTCCGGGCGCACAAGAGCGGTCGCGCCGACGTGGTCGAGGGGCGCCTCGGTACGCCGGGCGCCGGGCCCACGCCGCGGGTGGTGCTGGCCCGTCCGACGTCGTACATGAACGAGTCCGGGGGCCCGGTCTCGGCGCTGGCGAAGTTCTACAAGGTCGACCCGGCCCGGATCGTGGCCATCCACGACGAGCTCGACATCGACTTCGGTGCCCTGCGCAGCAAGCTCGGTGGGGGCGACAACGGGCACAACGGCCTGCGGTCGATGCGTTCGTCCCTGGGCACCGGTGACTTCCACCGGGTCCGCGTGGGCGTCGGACGGCCGCCGGGACGCACGTCCGTGGTGGACTTCGTGCTCTCCGACTTCGCCTCGGTCGAGCGCAAGGAGCTGCCGCTCCTGCTCGGCGAGGCCGCCGACGCCGTCGAGTGCCTGGTCACCGAGGGACTCGAGCGCACCCAGCAGAAGTTCAACCGCTGACGCTCAGCGAACCTCCGTGTCGAGCCGGTCGTCGGGGTGCCGCCGCGCCCACTGGTCGACGCGTCCGCGGGCGAGGGCCCGCCACAGCTCCCGACTGGCCGCCGGGTCGAGCCGGACCACGCTCTGCCCCGCCTCCCGGCCCAGCCCGGCCACCGGGGCGGTCACGAAGTGGACGTCGGCCGCGGTCAGGTCCCGCAGTGACCAGAGCAGGCGTTCGACATCGACGAGCGGCCACTCCTCGTCGATGCTGACGTGGCCGGCTGCGAGGTCGACGAGCTCGACCAGGCCCCGCGGGTCGCGCCACGTGGCCTGCTCCCGCAGGCCCGTCAAGAGCTGCCCCAGGAAGTGCTGCTGGCGCCGGATGCGGTCGAAGTCGCCCTGTGGGAGCCCGTAGCGCTGCCGCAGGTACGTCGCGGCCTCCCCGCCGTCGAGCTGGTGCCGGCCCGTGGTCCACCGGCGCTGCCGCATCGTGTCCACGGTGTCCTCCGCCACGTCGACGGTGACACTCCCGAGGGCCTCCGTGATCGAGGTCAGCCCGGCCAGGTCGACGATCGCGACGTGGTCGATGCGCACCCCCGTGAGCTGCTCGACCGTGGCCACCGCCAGCGAGGGGCCCCCCAGCGAGTAGGCGGCGTTCACCTTCTGCCGCCCGTGGCGCGGCACTGCGGTCCAGCTGTCCCGGGGGATCGAGACCACGCTCACCCGCGACCGGTCCGCCGCCACCCGCACCACCATCATGGTGTCCGACCTCTGGGCTCCCGGCTGCCAGCGGCCCGACGGGTTCTCCCCGTCCAGGCCCAGGGCCAGCACGGTCAGTGGGCGGCGCCCCTGGTCGTCGACGGGTGAGAGCGGGGGGCGGTCCTCGAGGTCCGCGAACGCGCCCTCGATGCGGCCCAACCGGTCCTCGACACGGTCGTGGAGGTGCGTGGCGACCGTCCCCAGCATGGCGATGGCCAGGGCCAGCGTGGCCACCACCATCGGGCCGAGCCCCAGCCGCCTGCCATCGGTTCGTGGCACCGTCAACACCTCCTTGGTCCCCCGAGAGGTGGCCCCAGCGTCGGGCTGCGCCGCCCGGTCGGGGGGCGAAAGCGTGACCTATCCCCAATTTGGGGTGTATCCCCCGAAGCCCCCCGGCGGCGCTTCCCGCCGGGGTGAGAGTGGGCGCACGGCACCAGGCCCGCAGCCCGATTCGAGGGGGACGCACGTGAACCGCAGGGACACCCCGCCACCGGCGGTGGAGGAGCGGCCGACGGTCCGGATCCTGGGCACGCACGGCGTGCCGGCGGCGTACGGCGGCTTCGAGACCGCCGCCGAGCACATCGCCCTGCACCTGGTGCGGCGCGGTTGGCGGGTCGTCGTCTACTGCCAGCACCAAGGCACCGGGCCGATCACCGAGGACGTGTGGCAGGGCGTCGAGCGGGTCCACGTCCCCGTCCCCGGGGAGGGATGGCGCGGCACCTCCCACTTCGACCTCCGCTCCATCCGCCATGCCGCACGGCACCGCGACCTCTGCCTGACCTTCGGCTACAACACCGCGATCCTGAACCTGCTGCAGCGACTCCGCGGCATCCCGAACGT
>CAZRKV010000268.1:0-3886 GCA_964600305.1 uncultured Nocardioides sp.
GCTGGGGCTGATCGGCCCCAACGGCAGCGGCAAGACCACGCTGCTGCGGATGCTGTACGGCGCCCTGACGCCGCTGGCCGGGGAGGTCACCGTCGACGGCACCCCGCTGGACCGCCTCGGGGCCCGCGACGTCGCCCGCAACCTCGCGGTGGTCGTGCAGGAACCGGGGGGCGAGAGCACCCTGAGCGTGGGGGAGATGGTCCTGCTGGGCCGCGGCCCGCACCTGTCGACGTTCCAGCGCACCGGCGAGCGCGACCACCGGATCGCGGCCCAGGCCCTGGAGCGGGTGGGCGCCCTGCACCTGGGGGCGCGTGGCTTCGCGGGCCTCTCCGGTGGGGAGCGGCAACGGGTGCTCGTCGCCCGCGCCCTCGCGCAGGAGGCCGGCCACCTGCTGCTCGACGAACCCACCAACCACCTCGACATCCGCTACCAGCACGAGGTGCTCTCCCTCGTGCGCGGGCTGGGCGTCAGCTCCGTGGTCGTGCTGCACGACCTCAACCTCGCGGCCCGCTACTGCGACGACCTGCTGCTGCTGGACGCCGGCCGGGTGGCCGGTCGTGGCACCCCCGAGGAGGTGCTCGTCCCCGAGCTGCTGGAGCAGGTGTACGGCGTCGGGGTACGACGCCTCGACCTCGATGACGGCGTCCACCTGCTCTTCCACCCCCTGGATTCCACACCCCACCACGAGCTCCGGAAGGAGTCGGCATGAACCTGGACCCCGAGCTGCGCGACCTCGGAGACGACGAGCGCGCGATCCAGGACTCGATCAACCGGTACTGGGACCTCCGGGCGCTCGACTACGACGCCTACCAGCAGCGCCCCGAGCGGCGCGACCTCGACCGCGAGGTGTGGGGGGAGATCTGGCGCGGGGCACTCCCGCCCGCCGCGGCCGATGTGCTCGACCTGGGCACCGGCAGCGGCCACGTGGCGATGCTGCTCGCGGAGATGGGGCACCGGGTCACCGCGACCGACCTGTCGGAGGAGATGCTCGTCCAGGCGCGGCGCCACGCGGAGCGGTTGGCGATCCCCCCGCGCTTCGTCGTCGGCGACGCGGTCGCCCCGGACTTCCCCGACGCCTCCTTCGACGCCATCACGAACCGGTACCTGATGTGGACGCTCCGGGACCCCAAGGAGGCGCTGGCGAACTGGCGCCGACTGCTCCGACCCGGGGGCGTGCTGGCGGTCGTGGACGCGCCCTGGTTCGTCGACGGCCTCGACGCCAACCCCACCGAAGGGTTCACCGAGCACTACGACGGTCAGGTCCGCACAGCGCTGCCGCTGGCCGAGGCCCGCACCATCGACGCGACCGCCGCGGTCATCGAGGCGGCCGGCTTCGAGCAGGTCGAGGTCACGCCCCTGACCAGTGTCCTGGAGCTGGACCGCTCCTACGGCGTGGCCCCGGGCCACGACGTACAGCTGCAGTACCTCGTGACGGCGCGCGCCTGACTCAGGACGCCGCGGGCTCGAACCGCAGGTCGATGCGGTCGGGCTGGGGGTAGAGGTCGACGCCGGGTGGGGCGGAGAGGATGAGCTCGGCCTGGTCGGGAGGGAGCCGGTGGGTGCCGGTCGGGTCGACCAGGGTGGTCACGCCGTGTGGGCTCTGCCAGAGGTAGCGGCCGGGTCCGGCCTGCCGGCAGCGGTAGCCGCCGATGGTCTTCCACCGGTGGTGTGATCGACGCAGGGGCGCGGAGTTGTGGGTGCCGGTCTGGCCGGTGGGGCCGTCGGGAACGTAGGGCCGGACGTGGTCGAAGTCCACGTGCTCGCGGTGCGCGGTGCGGGGCGCGTGCGGGAAGGCGGCCCCTCCGGCCGTCAGCCACACCCGCTCCTTGAGCGCGTCGGGGTGCTCGTACCGGTCCACCGCGGTCCGGGCGTGCAGGTCGATCACCGGCTTCAGCGCCACGTCGGCGTGCCCGAGCAGCTCCGCGAGCATCTGCACCAGCATCGGCCCCTGCGCCTCCACCCGGGCGAGGCCCGCCTGACGGCGCAGGGCCGACTCCTCCAGGTGCACGTAGACCACGCCCCGGCCGCGCAGCGCCGCGAGCTGCCGCGTCGAGAGGGCGGCGAGCCGTCCCAGGGTGCGATCGAGGTGGCCCGGCGCCCAGGCGGGGCGCTCCTGGGACGCGTGGGGATGCTCGGGCTCGGACTGAGCGGGCTCGGTGTGGTCCAGCAGGAGCTTGAGCAGGTCGGCGGGCCGCGCCAGCCACCCCACGGCCAGGGAGCGCAGCTCGTCGCGGTTGTGGTCGTGGCCGTGGGTCAGGGCGAGGACGTCGGCGGTGCGGTCGATCAACGCGTCGAACCAGGCGGCATCCCCGGCGTTGACGCGCGCGATGACGTGGCGGTACCCCCACTCGTCGGTCCGCGAGAGCGACACGTAGCGCTGGTGGCGCTCGGCCTCCTTGCGCATCGCGTAGGCCTCGGGATCAGCCTCGATCACCTTCGCGGCCACGATCTCCAGCACGGTCGACGGGGCGTGGCCCGTGATCGCGGCCGCGACGGCTCGGTCGACGATCCCGATGGTGGCCAGCGGCACGGCCCGGGAGAGGACGGAGGCCTTGCGGGCCAGCCACGGCTCGCACTCTCCAGCCTCGGTCCGGGCCCAGGTCCGCGGCAACCGGTGCTGCAGGTCGAGGGTGTCGGCCAGCAGGGCCTTGGTGGTGGCGTAGTGCGTGCCCCGGGCCATCGCCAGCTCCGGCAGTGCGAGCTCGCGCACCGCCGGCGTACCGGCCCCGCCGGGCGTCACCATCGGGTCCCGCGGCTGCTCGGGGTGCCCGTGGAGCGCCGCCCACTGGGCGGCCAGCCGCATCTCCGCGACCTCGGCCAGTCGCCGGTCCCGCACGGCCTGCGAGGCAGTCTCGAGCAGCTCGACGGCCGACAGCTCGTCGACCCCACCCGGCGCGGAGCCGGTCGGGGAGGGGAGAGCCGTGCTGGGGGTCATGACACCAGAATAGATCGAACAGGTGTTCGAGTCAAGCGATCCTCACCAATCGACCTCGGCGCAGCTCGACCGTGCCCGGGGCTCCACCTGCAAGGTGGCGTGGGCGATGCCGTACCGCTGCTGCAGCAGGTCGCGGGCCTCGTCGAGCACCGGCTGCACGTGCTCCGAGGTGCCCGTGACGAGGTGGGCGGTGGCGACGTGCATCCCGGAGGTGAGCGACCACAGGTGCAGGTCGTGGATGTCCTCGACGCCGTCGATGGCGCACAGGTCGGCCGAGACCGCGGCCACGTCGATCTCCGCCGGCGCGTGCTGGGCGAGGACGGACAGGACCTGGCGCCCGAAGACCACCGCCCGGACGACGACGAAGAGGCCGATCGCCAGCGCGACCACGGTGTCCCAGAGGCTGTCCCCGGTGACGCTGACGAGGACGGCGGCGACCAGGACGCCGACCGACCCGGCAGTGTCGGCGAGGACCTCGAGGTAGGCGCCCCTGACGTTGATGCTCTCCGTGGCGCCGCCACGCAGGAGGAGCAGCGTGACCAGGTTGACCACCAGCCCGAGGCCACCCACGAGCAGCATCGGGCCGGCCGCCACGTCGACGGGGTCACCGATCCGGCCCACGGCGGTGCCGACGACGTACCCGGCGACCCCCAGCATCAGCAGCACCGCGACCCCGGAGGCGAACACCTCCGCCCGGTAGGAGCCGAAGGTCCGGCGCCCGGTCGAGTCGGGGCGGGTGGCGATGCGGGTCGCGGCCAGCGCGGCACCCAGGGCGACCACGTCGGCGGCCATGTGTCCGGCGTCGGAGAGCAGCGCCAGCGAGCCCGACAGCAGCGCGGCGACCAGCTCGACGACGAAGTATGCCGCTACGAGCGCGAAGGCGACCGCGAGCCGCCACCGGTGGCGACCCCCCGCGTGGTGGGTGTGGGCGGCTCCCATCAGGCGCCCGCC
>CAZRKV010000269.1:0-3883 GCA_964600305.1 uncultured Nocardioides sp.
CGCACTTGACTGGGGGTCAAGGGGTCGCAGGTTCAAATCCTGTCAGCCCGACCGAATCGAGAACCCCGTCTGATCCGCGTTTTCGCAGGTCAGGCGGGGTTCTCCCAACCCGGGCCCGTTCCTTCTCCAGCGAGCCCCGGGGGCACTACTCGGCACGCCCGGCGGACGTCTGGCGACGGCTGCCGTTGCGCCGGCACAGGCTCAGGGAGGGTTGCCGGAGCGGCTCCACGGGTACCTCCGCGTGATGAGCACACCGCAGGGAGCCCCGGAGGTCGCGGTCGTCGGCGCGGGCGTGGTCGGCCTGTCGACGGCGTACGCGCTGCTCGAGCGCGGCGTCGAGGTACGCGTCTACGAGCAGGGGGTGCCCGGCCAGGGGCAGTCGGGTGGGGACTCGCGGATCTTCCGCCACGCCCACGACGACCCGCGACTGGTCGAGGACACCCGGAGGAGCAGGACCGTCTACGACGAGTGGAGCGAGCAGCTCGGGGTGCCGCTGGTCTCCGACCACGGCGCGGTGGCCCTGGGCCCGACCGTGGACGACCGCCTCCCGGTGCTGGAGGGGGCCGGGGTGCCGGCCCGGCGGATCGATCGGAGGGAGCTCGCCGAGCGACTGCCGGTGCTGGCGGCGTACGACGGTCCGGCGATGCTGGACGAGCGGGGCGGCTCGATCCGCACCCTGGCGATGGTCGAGGCGCTCACCGGCGCGCTGGGGGAGCGGCTGGTCACCGACGCGGTGCTGTCGGTGCGGCCGGTGGCCGGCGAGGTGGAGGTCCGCAGCGGTGGGCGTACGGACCGGTACCGCAGCGTGGTGGTGTGCGCCGGCCGGAGCACACCCCGGTTCGCCAGGACCCTGGGGCTGTCGCTGCCGGTCGAGCAGGGTGCGCACGTGCGCCTCACCTTCGCGGTCCGGGGCCCCGCGCCCGAGCGACTGGCGACGCTGCAGGACTCCAGCGGCGCCTTCGGCGAGACGGGGGTGTACGCCGCGGCGACCGCGGACCGCACCGGGTTCGCGCTCGGCCTGAGCGCCACCACGCAGGTCCGTGAGGACGGCAGCCTGCCCGCGGCGGCCGACCTCCACGACCTGGCCAGGCGGGCCGCGGGCTACGTCCGCCGTGCGCTGCCCGGCCTGGACCCCGAGCCGGTCGACGTCCGGCACTGCTGGGTGACCTCGCTGCCCTGGGGGGACGACGGGCTCGGCGTGTGGGAGCACGACGGGGTGCTGCTCCCTGCGGGCCACAACCTGTTCAAGCAGGCGCCGGGCCTGGCCCGCAGTCTCGCCGCGGCCGCGGCAGGCGAGCCGTTGCCGGCCGTCCTGCGTCCCGAAGCACGGTTGGGCAGCCCCGACGGCCCGTCCTGACCCGAGGTCCACGCCCGAGGAGGCAACTCATGGAGAAGAAGCGCAACGATGGGGACCACTCACCCACCACCGCTGAGGCGTACGCCCCGCCGGCGACGGGGCAGCGGGGGAAGAAGGTCATGCTGGCTGTCGCCGCGGTCGTGGTCGTCCTCGTGGTGGTGTTCTTCTTGGCCGTGGCGATGGGGTAGGCCGTCACGGGGCCCATCACCCAGAGCACCATGCTGAAGCTCAGGGCGAACACCATTTTGCGGTTCCCCCGCTCGAGCGCGACGAACAGGAGAGTCACGGCCGAGCCACGAGTAGGATCGGACCATGCGGCCCACGGATCGTCTCATCGACGAGAACGAGGGGCACGGGAGCGATCGTGACCCCACCGACTCGGCTCTTGAGGTCGCCCACCAAGCTGCGACCAGGGATTCTGAACCCCACGATGTCGTGGAGGAATGGGGCCGCGGGTCGTTCCCGGCCAGCGACCCGCCCGCCAACTGGTAGCGACGCGAGTCACTCCTCGCCGAAGTCCTCGATCTGGACCCAGGCGCCGGGCGCGTAGATGCGCGGGACGAGCCCTTCCTCGTGGACGGTCAGGACACCCCCATCCCCGATGGTGAAGCTGCCCTTGACCTGGATCGGTTCCTTGGGGTTGCGCGCGAGCGTAAGGACGAACATGGGGAGAGCCTGCCACGAAGGCTGCTCGAGGGCAGCGGCCGACACGGTTCGCGGCATCCGGGGCAGGGACAGCGTCAGACCATCTCCGGAACGTGCAGGTGCGCGTAGGCGAGGTCGAACTCGTGCACCTCGAGGATCCCGCCACCCGCGGCGCTCGCGGCCCGGCTGCGCATGTCGTCGGCCATCGGGCGGCTGGCCTCCATCGCGGCGCGGGACTCCCAGGTCGTGGTGGCGCAGCCCAGACCGGTCGATCGGTCCACCAGCAGGCTGGCGCTGCAGAATCCGGCGGTCTGTTCGAGCTGGGGGAGGATCCCGGCACGGAACGTGTCCGTCATGGCGTGGAGGTCGCCCTGCAGCCAGCTCACCCGGCAGCACTCGCCGTGCTGGGTCCGGTGCATGACGGCGATCTCCCACTGGTCCACCTGCATGGAGCCACCGAGGATGTCCCGGCCCCGCTCGCGGACCGGGCGCAGCTGTTCATCGCTGGCGTGCATGGCCATCTCGCTGTCCCACGAGCTGGTGGCAATGCACTGGCCGGTCTCGCGGTCGACCAGCAACGAGAGGCCACGACAGCCTTCGGTCGCCTCGAACAGCGGAGCCGCCTCGTTCTTCATGAAGGCGATGCCCGCCTCGACGTTCCCGGGCCTCGCCTCGAACGTGGTGGAGCGTGCGTACACGGCCCACTCCTCTCAGGACGGGGCAGTGCCCGGACCGGCACCGCCGGTGGTTCCTTGCCTACTCCCCTCGGCCCGAGGACGCAACAGCGCACCGGTCAGCCGAAACGCACGTCGGGAGCAGGTGGTTGTGCTGGAGTGGAGTCACGGCTCATCCAGGCGCCACCCGCTGGCCACGGGCCACCGGGAGCGCGAGAAGGGAGTAGCGATGAGGGGCACCGCGCCGTTCTGGCCGCGTCGCTCGTCACGGGAGGCGCACGTGGCACATGCCGCAGCGGGGCAGGACTACCGCTCGGCCTGGACCGAGGCCTGCTCCAGGCCCCGGCGATGATCGAGCAAGAGGTCAGGATCCGAGGCCGTCGCCTCATGGTCCGCGACGCCGGCGACCCCTCGGGTGTCCCGCTGATCTACTTCCACGGCACGCCGGGGTCACGCCTGGACGTCAGCTTCGGCGACGAGTCCGCCCGGGCCGCGGGAGTGCGCGTGATCAGCTTCGACCGTCCCGGCTACGGCCGGTCCGAGCCCGCGGCGTACGACCTCGGCAGCGTGGCCCGGGACGCCGCGGCCCTCGCCGACGTCCTCGGCGTGGAACGCTTCGCCACCCTCGGGTGGTCCGGCGGGGGCCCGTTCGCGCTGGCCGCGGCCGCTGAGCTGGGGGACCGCGTGACCCGGGTCGGGCTGGCCTGTGTGCTCGCGCCGCCCCAGGAGATGCCCGGGGCGACGGACTCCTTCACCGACAACGACCGCGCCGCGCTCGCCTTCCTGCCGGAGGAGCCGGCTCGCGCGGCCGAGCAGTTCCGGGCGGGCGCCGAGGAGACGCTGCAGGCGCTGCTGTCCGTCCGCGAGGACGACACCGCGCCGTGGATCGACTGGATGTGGGGCGAGACGGACCCGGGGGTGGTGGCGGACCCGGTCCTGCGACGGGGGCTCCTCTCCGTCCTGCGCGAGGGCCTCCGGCAGGGGCCGATGGGCATCTGCTGGGACAACGTCGCATGGACGGGGGCGTGGGGCTTCGCGGTCGACCGGGTACGCCGTCCGGTGCACCTGTGGTACGGCGAGCTGGACCGCATGGCCCCGCTCGAGAACGGGACATGGCTCCACGAGCACCTCCCCGAGGCCACGCTGACCGTCCACCCCGGGGAGGGGCACCTGGTGCCGATGCGGCACTGGCAGGAGATCCTGCAGG
>CAZRKV010000270.1:0-2111 GCA_964600305.1 uncultured Nocardioides sp.
CGGCGTCCACCACGCCGGGATGCTCCCGCGCTACCGCCGGCTCGTCGAGCAGCTGGCGCAGGCCGGGCTGCTGCAGGTGGTCTGCGGCACCGACACGCTCGGGGTCGGCATCAACGTGCCGATCCGGACGGTGCTGTTCACCGGCCTGGCCAAGTTCGACGGCGTGCGCAGCCGGATCCTGCGCACCCGCGAGTTCCTCCAGATCGCGGGGCGGGCCGGCCGCGCGGGCTACGACACCGCCGGGTACGTCGTCGTCCAGGCCCCCGAGCACGTCATCGAGAACGAGCGCGCCCTGGCCAAGGCCGGCCAGGACCCGAAGAAGCGCCGCAAGGTGCACCGCAAGCAGCCCCCCGAGGGCACCCCGGTGTGGACCCGCGACACCTTCGACAAGCTGGTCGCCGGCAAGCCCGAGCGGCTCCGCCCGCAGATGCGGGTGGACGACGCGATGCTGCTCAACGTCGTCTCCCGGGAGGAGGACGCCTTCCCCGTCGTGCGCCGCCTGGTGCAGGACAACCACGAGGACCGTCGTACCCGGCTGCGGCTGAGCCGGCGCGCGGTGCAGTTGGCCCGCGCTCTCGTCCGCAGCGGGGTCCTGGTCCGCCGGGACACGCCGGACGAGCACGGCCGGCGCTACGTGCTCGGGGTGGACCTGCCCGACGACTTCGCGCTGCACCAGCCGCTGTCCCACTTCGCGCTGTCGGCCCTGGACCTGCTGGACCCGGAGTCGCCGGAGTACACCCTCGACGTGGTCAGCGTCATCGAGTCGGTCCTGGAGGCCCCGCGGCCGGTGCTGATGGCCCAGCGGCGTGCCGCCCGGGACGAGGCGATGGCCCAGATGAAGGCCGACGGCCTCGAGTACGACGAGCGGATGGCCCGGCTGGACGAGATCGGCTGGCCGCAGCCGCTGGCCGAGCTGCTGGAGCACGCCTACGAGACCTACCGGGCCGGGCACCCCTGGCTCCCCGCCGAGGGCCCCGGCCCGAAGTCGGTGGTGCGGGAGATGTACGAGCTCGGCATGGGCTTCACCGACTTCGTCAGCCGCTACGGCCTGGCCCGCTCCGAGGGGCTGGTGCTGCGCTACCTCACCGACGCCTACCGGTCGTTGCGGCAGGGCGTCCCCGACGCCCACCGCACCCCGGAGCTCGACGAGCTGGTCGAGTGGCTGGGGACGACCGTGCGCCAGACGGACTCCTCGCTCCTGGACGAGTGGGAGGCGCTCGCGGACCCCGAGGGCGTCGCACGGTACGCCGCCCAGGCCGCCCCGGGCGACCCGCCCCCGCCGGCCCGCCCGCTCACCCAACAGCGCACCGCGTTCACCCGGATGGTGCGCAACGCGATGTTCCGGCGCGTGGAGCTGATCGCCCGCGACGACCTCGAGGAGCTGGCCCGGATCGAGCGGGAGGCCGCCGAGCGCACCGACCCCGCGCGACGGGTGCTGATGGACCGCACGGCCTGGGACGAGGCCCTGGAGGCCTACTACGCCGAGCACGACGACGTCGGCACCGGGGCCGACGCGCGGGGCCCCGAGCTGTTCCAGGTCGAGGCGGGACGAGGGGTCCCGGAGGGCACCGACGAGGAGCGCGAGGTACCCCTCTGGTGGGTGCGCCAGGTGCTCGACGACCCCGAGGGGCACCACGACTGGGTGATCGAGGCCACGGTCGACCTGCCGGCCTCGGACGAGCTGGGCGAACCGGTCCTGGCGACCACCGCGTTCCGGCGCCGATGAGGGCCCGACCCGCCCCCGGTCGTCCACAGGATCGTGCACAACCACGGTCCGCCCTGTGCACCCACCGTGGGGCCCGTGCACAGCCCGTCCACAGCTTTCGGCGTGTTGCGGACCACGAGGGAAGGCCGCCTTGTGGGGGCCGACACCGGGGCCATAGAGTCGCTCGCGGACTCGGCCGTGTCGCCGAGTCGACATGTGGCCGGACGACGAGGAGCGGGGAATGGGCGCTGACGCCGGAGGTCCCGGGTTCCACGGCGGCAGCGGCGCCCCCGAGGTGCCGCCCCTGCTCCGGCCACCAGCACCTTCCCCACCAGGAGACCACCGCGTGAGCGACCCGCTGCCCTTCGAGCGTCCGCAGCCCCCCGAGTCGGCGACAGAGCCGGCG
>CAZRKV010000270.1:2211-3842 GCA_964600305.1 uncultured Nocardioides sp.
CGGCGACAGAGCCGGCGGTGGCGCACGAGCCCGAGCTGGGCCCCACGGGCCGACCACTGCCGGACCTGCCCGAGCCCCGCCCGCTGACCGAGCACGGGCCGGCCCGGGTGATCGCGATGTGCAACCAGAAGGGCGGCGTCGGCAAGACCACGACCACGATCAACCTCGGCGCCTCCCTGGCCGAGTACGGCCGCAAGGTGCTCCTGGTCGACTTCGACCCGCAGGGGTCGCTGTCGGTGGGGCTGGGCCTCAACCCCCACGAGATGGACTACAGCATCTACAACCTGCTGATGGAGCGCGACGTCACCCTCGACGACGTGATCGTGCCGTCCGGGCACGCCGGCATGGACCTGTTGCCCTCCAACATCGACCTGTCCGCCGCCGAGGTCCAGCTGGTCCACGAGGTGGCGCGCGAGCAGACCCTGCAGCGGGTGCTCGCACCGGCGATCGAGCACTACGACGTCATCCTGATCGACTGCCAGCCCTCCCTCGGCCTGCTGACCGTCAACGCGCTCACCGCGGCCGACGGGGTGATCGTGCCGCTGGAGTGCGAGTACTTCGCGTTGCGCGGTGTCGCCCTGCTCAAGACCACCATCGACAAGGTGCAGGAGCGGCTCAACCCGCGCCTGGAGATCGACGGGGTCCTCGGGACCATGTTCGACGGACGCACCCTGCACGGCCGGGAGGTGATGGAGCGCCTCGTCGAGGCCTGGGGCGACAAGGTGTTCCACACCGTCATCCGGCGCACGGTCAAGTTCTCCGACTCCACGGTGGCCGGCGAGCCGATCACGACGTACGCCGCCCGGTCCCGCGGCGCCGACTCGTACCGCCAGCTGGCCAAGGAGGTGCTGGCCCGTTGCCTCGACGGGTGAGCATGCCGTCGGCGGACGACCTGTTCCGGCCCACCGCCGACCGCGACGACACCGACTCACCGGCCCCGCAGGAGGACCGGGGGCAGGCGCACGAGTCCCGCCAGCCGGAACCGGGGGCACGCCAGCGCGAGGAACGCGCGCGTCGTCGACCCAGTGGCCGCGTCCGGCACGACGAGAAGATGACGGTCTACGTCACCTCCCAGGAGCTGCTGGACATCGAGCACGCCCGCCTCTCCCTGCGGCACGCGCACGGGTTGGCCGTGGACCGGGGCCGCCTGGTGCGGGAGGCAGTGGCGCTGGTGCTGGCCGACTTCGAGGACCGGGGTGCCGACAGCGAGATCGTCCGCCGTCTGACCGAGGACTGAGGCCGGCTGCATGGCCGAGCAGGTCAGGACGGAGACCGAGGAGGCGGCCGAGGCCACCCCGGGGTTCGCCGTGCGCCTGGACAACTTCGAGGGCCCCTTCGACCTGCTGCTGAACCTGATCGCCAAGCACAAGCTCGACATCACCGAGGTGGCGCTGTCCCGGGTCACCGACGAGTTCATCGCCCACGTCAAGGCGTTGGGGCCGGAGTGGGACCTGGAGCAGACGACGTCCTTCCTGCTGGTCGCCTCGACCCTGCTCGACCTCAAGGCCGCCCGGCTGCTGCCGCAGGGGGACGTGGAGGACGAGGAGGACCTGGCGCTGCTGGAGGCCCGGGACCTGCTCTTCGCGCGGCTGATGCAGTACAAGGCCTACAAGCAGGTCGCGGGCATCCTC
>CAZRKV010000271.1:0-3827 GCA_964600305.1 uncultured Nocardioides sp.
CAGGTCGTCGTACGCCGCGGGCCCCACGCCGGGGACGGAGTTGAGGCGCTTCTTGACCTGGTCGAGCACCTGCTCGTAGCGCGGGTTGGTGCGCAGGGTGGTGAGCGCCTGGGTGAGGCCGCCGATCGTGGGGGTGTAGGAGCGGCCGTTGTCGTTCACGACGATCACCAGCCGGCTCCGGTCGGCGATCGCGATGTTGTTCAACGCCTCCCAGGCCATGCCGCCGGTCAGGGCGCCGTCGCCGATGACGGCGACCACGTGGCGGTCCTCGCCACGGATCGCGTAGGCCTTGGCCAGGCCGTCGGCGTAGCTCAGCGCCGTGGACGCGTGGGAGTTCTCGACGATGTCGTGCTCGGACTCCGACTGGCTCGGGTAACCGCTGAGCCCGCCCTCCTTGCGGAGCTTGGCGAACCCGGCGAGGCGACCGGTCAGCAGCTTGTGGACGTAGGCCTGGTGGCCGGTGTCGAAGACGATCCGGTCGGTGGGTGAGTCGAAGACCCGGTGCACCGCCATGGTGAGCTCGACGACGCCCAGGTTGGGGCCGAGGTGGCCGCCGGTGGTCGAGCAGGTGCGGACGAGGAAGTCACGTATCTCGGTGGCCAGCTCGTCGAGCTGGGGTCCGGTCAGGCCCCGGAGGTCCCGCGGGGTCGTGATCGACTCCAGGTAGCCCATGGGTCGGGGGTCCCCTCTCCCGTCGCTGCTGCTGGCCCGGGCGGCGCCCGGCGTACCGGGCGAGTCTATCCCCCGCGATCCACTCCCCCGGCCCCTCCGGCGGCCTCGGTGGTGAGGCGCTCGTGGGTGCGGGACCCCAGGAAGGCGGGCAGGGCGATCCGTGCGGCGGTCGTCAGGTCGAGGTCGCGGGCCCGGCCCGGCGCGACGAAGACGATCCGCCTCCCCTCGTGGCAGGTGATGTCGCCGTCGCCCAGCCGGGTGGCGGCGGCCCACACGACCACCTCGTCGGTGGTGCCGTAGGCGTGGTGGAAGACCTCGAAGCGTCGCCAGCGCCGGAGACCACCCGTGAGGCGCACCCCGGTCTCCTCGGCGAGCTCCCGGTAGGCGGCGGTCTCGTAGTCCTCGTCCGGCTCGACGTGCCCGCCGACCAGGCCCCAGGTGTCCGGGTCGATCACCGGGTGCTCGTCACGCTCCTGCAGCAGGACCCACCCCCGTGGGTCCACCAGGATCACGCTCGCGAACCGCTGCACCGTTCGCAGGCTACAACCGGGCGGTGTAGCGCCGGCCCCGGATCGCCTCCTCGACCAGGCCCACCGCGCGGCGTACCCCCGCGAGCCGGGCCTCCTCGATCTGCCAGGTCTGGACCGCCGCCTCCGCCACGTCGGGTCCGGTCACCTCGCGCAGGTCCGCGCGCGCCTCGCTGATGCCGCGGCGCGCCGCCGCCTGGCAGGCCTCCACCTGGACCACCGCGAACCGGGCCAGCACCACCGGGTGCTTGCGCAGCCCGGGGTAGCCGCGGAAGTCCGGCGGGCACAGGTCGAGCAGCCAGTTCACCGCCGTGTGCTCCCAGCCGGGCGCATCCGGCGGGCGCACCGCCCGGGGCCACCCCGGAGGCGCCACCGCTCTGTCGAACATGTTTTCGAGTCTAGGTTGCCGACCTGCCCCGGGCAACGCCGAGTCGGCCCCGCGGCACCGCCGAGTCGGCCCCGCGGCACCGCCGAGTCGGCCCCGCGGCCCGTCCGTCCATGCCACCATCCGGGGATGATCGTCGAGCTGCTCCCCCCGCACACCGGCCGCGCCTTCGAGGCGATGCGTGAGCTGCGCCCGACGTTGGTGTCCCGAGAGGAGTTCGTGGACCAGGTGGACCTCCGGCAGCGACCGGCCGGGTACCGGCTGGTCGCCTCCCTGAGCGACTCCGTGACGGATCCCTCGTCCGACCCCGGTGGCGGAGTCGCGGCGGTCGCAGGCTTCCGGTCCGGGGAGAACCTCGCCTGGGGCCGCCACCTCTACGTCGACGACCTGTCGACCCTGCCCCGGGCGCGGCATCGGGGCCACGCGGCATCGCTCCTGACGTGGTTGCACGAGGAGGCCGCCCGACTGCAGTGCCGCCAGGTGCACCTCGACTCCGGTGTCGGGACGGATCGGCTGTCCGCGCACCGGCTCTACTTCGGTCATGGCTACCGGATCGCCTCGCACCACTTCTGCCGTGAGGTCTGAGCGTTCGGCCGCGTGCAGGGATCCGGCAGGATGGGGGATGTGGCCGACGTCCTGGACCGCTTCTCCGCGCCCACCCGGGAGTGGTTCGCGGCTGCCTTCGCCGAGCCCACACCGGCGCAGGTCGCGGCCTGGGAGGCGATCGGGGGCGGGCGCCACGCGCTGGTGGTCGCCCCGACCGGTTCGGGCAAGACCCTGTCGGCCTTCCTCTGGGCGATCGACCGGCTGCTCACCGGTCCTCCGCCCCCCGAGGGCCCGGCGCGGTGCCGGGTGCTCTACATCTCCCCGCTCAAGGCCCTCGGCGTGGACGTCGAGCGCAACCTCCGCGCACCCCTGACCGGGATCGGCCACACCGCCGAGCGACTCGGTACGGCGACGAACGACGTGCGGGTGGGCATCCGGTCCGGGGACACCCCTGCGGCCGAGCGCCGGCGGCTGGCCACCGCGCCACCGGACGTGATGATCACGACACCGGAGTCCCTCTTCCTGATGCTGACCTCCCGCGCCCGGGAGTCCCTCCGTGGCGTGGAGACGGTCATCGTCGACGAGGTGCACGCCGTGGCCGGCTCCAAGCGCGGGGCCCACCTGGCGCTCTCCCTCGAGCGCCTCGACGAGCTCCTGCAGCAGCCCGCGCAGCGGATCGGGCTCTCGGCGACCGTGCGCCCGCTGGACGAGGTGGCCCGCTTCCTGGGCGGCACCGCCCCGGTCGACATCGTCGCCCCGGAATCGGCCAAGCGCTGGGACCTGCGGGTCGTCGTCCCGGTCGAGGACATGACGGCGCCGGCGCCGTACCGGGACCCCGCGGCCGCGGACGGAGGGCAGGTCGGTGCCGACGGGGACGGCGGGGACCCGACCCGGGCGGGATCGATCTGGCCGCACGTCGAGGAGCACGTGGCCGACCTGGTCGAGCAGCACCGCTCCACCATCGTCTTCGCGAACTCGCGTCGTCTGGCGGAGCGGCTCACCTCGCGACTCAACGAGATCGCCGCGGACCGCGCCGCGAGGACCGAGGGCGCCGACCCACCCGGCCTGCCCGCGGGCCGCCCCCCGGCCGAGGTGATGGCCCAGTCGGGAGCCACGCGGGAGACCCCCGAGGGGGCGCCGGTGATCGCCCGTGCTCACCACGGGTCGGTGTCGAAGGAGCAGCGCGCCCAGGTCGAGGACGACCTGAAGCGGGGCCGGATCCCGTGCGTGGTGGCCACCAGCAGCCTCGAGCTGGGCATCGACATGGGCTCGGTCGACCTCGTGGTCCAGATCGAGTCACCCCCGAGCGTGGCCAGCGCCCTGCAGCGCGTGGGCCGCGCCGGGCACCAGGTGGGCGAGGTCTCCCGTGGCGTCCTCTTCCCCAAGCACCGCGGTGATCTCGCCCCGGCAGCGGTCACCGTCGAACGGATGCAGCGGGGCGCCATCGAGTCCCTGCGGCTGCCGGCCAACCCCCTGGACGTCCTCGCCCAGCAGGTCGTGGCGTGCACCGCGATGGACACCTGGGACGTCGACGAGCTGTTCACCGTGGTCCGCCGCAGCGCCGCCTTCGCCCAGCTGCCCCGGTCGGCCTTCGAGGCCACCCTGGACCTGCTCAGCGGGCGCTACCCCTCCGAGGAGTTCGCCGAGCTGCGGCCCCGCCTGGTGTGGGACCGGGTGGGCGGCACCCTGAGCGCCCG
>CAZRKV010000272.1:0-3822 GCA_964600305.1 uncultured Nocardioides sp.
GCGTACTGAGGGCAAGAATCAGGCCGGTTGAGCGATTCTCGTGAGGCAGGTGCTGTGATGGTTCCCAGGTGGGTCTGGCACCATCCCGGGAGCAGTGACCGGCGGGGTCGGCCGGTCTTGTCTCGTCGTCCTTGCCTGGGTGGGCTGCTGCCCCCAGGTGCCGTCGTGGCGGTGGTGTTGCTGGCCGGTGGGGCCGTGATCGGCTGCGAGGCCCAGCGGGCGGGGTCGATGCCCGGGCCCGAGGCCACAGCCGATGAGGAGCCGGTATGTGGGTTGATCGATGAGGACCTGGTCGAGGACGTCGTCTACGACGCGGCGTACGAGACCCACAGTGGTGGCCTCAGCGAGGCCGAACGAGAGCTCATCCGCAACCCCGCCGCGTGCACTGTGCGGCTGCGCGAGACCGATCAGGTCGTGCTGGAGGTCTCCATCGGCGTGGCGCGCGACCCCGCCCAGCTACGCCAACAGCTGCGCGCCGAGGCCCGGGCGACCCAGCCGTGCGTGATCTACTACGAGGAGGGCGAGCCAGATGAGCCCGGGATCGGGAACGGCTGGCGCGCCTGCTACCCCTACGACGAAGCACACCCTGACGGTGTCGGGGTACATATCCAGCGAGGCGAGGCCCAGGGAGATTATCGGCTGATCCGGGTCGCCATCCCCCCGGTGGGTCCCGTCGAGGTTGCCGACAAGCGACTCCACCTGGCCAAGGAGATCGCGGCCAACATCGAGGAGAACCGAATCCGCTCGGACCGGCAGAGCATCTGACCCCGCGGCGGCGTAACATGGCTCCAGTTCGGTGTCCGCGTGGCGTCACGCCGCTGGAGGGGATGGGCCACGACTACGCTGTCCCACACACGAATGTCCGGTCGGGACAACCCGGTGGAGCTGGGCTTCATGCGCAACCTGCGCAGCGTGTTCCGCGCCGGGGAACCCACGCTGGCCGACCGCGACCCGGAGGCGAGTCGCGCCCTGGCGCGCGACATGGTCGGTGGCCTGCCACACCCCGATAGCGACGACTATGACCCTGACGCGCCCCCTGCCAGCCACCGCGCTTACGCGCTGTCCTACATGCTCAATGACAGCACCCTGAGCACCCCATTCCTCGACACCATGGGCGATGAGCTCGACCACTACGAGCGCGACGTCATGGGCGAATACAACATGACCTGGCGTCAGATGACCATGGGGGGCATTGGTGGAACGATGCCGTTCGGCGAGGGTGAGCGGGAGGCCGCCTTCGACCCGATGACCTCGTACATGTCAGCGCTGGGCCACAACGACGAGGCCGCGTTGCAGTTCTTCACCGCCGGCGGCGAGAACCCCCACGATGTCACCGGCGAGGGCAGGCAGGAGTACTGGATCGGGCAACGTCCTTGGGCCCACGATGACTTCACCGGGCTGATGTCGGCGCTGGATGCGGCCACCACCGGCGAGGACAACCTGGCCGACCCCGACACCGCCCAGGATGCCGGTAACCTGATGTCCCACGCGGTGGATCATCTGGCCAACCGTTCCGAGCTGGACTGGAACGCCGACGGCGAGGCGTTCGAGCCCGGCGACGTCAGCAACGGCGGGACCAAAGGCATGGCCCACATGCTCGGGACCTACCTGCCCGCCGTCGACCAAGCACTCGAGGAACCTCTCCCGAACGGGGCCGCCAGCGTTGGCATTCAGGCACTGACCAGCCCCCGGTTCGGCGACGGGCTTGCAAACATGCCCATGTTCTCCGCGGTCGATCTCAAGGAGATGGCCAACGTCGCGGTCTCCTCCGAGGACGGGTTCAACGCGATGCGAGACGGGGTGTCGACGTATCAGAACATGCAGCTGTCCAACAGCATCGAGCAGCATGGGATGGTCGATGACGGGACGAGCATGGCCGATGCCCGGATCGAGGGGTTCTTCGTCAACGCCGTTGGTGATACCGAGATCGCCGAGGCCGCGGAGGAGGACGAGCGCATCCAGGCCTGGATCAACATGGGCAAGTCCGCCGCCGGTGCGGTCCCGCTGCCCGGTGGCAGTGTCGTCCAGGCCCTGGCGAACGCCGGCCTCGAAGGGGGTGCGATGTCGCTGTCGGACCAGCTCGCCACCAACGAGGGAGCTGCGGTCGACTCCTCCAACGACTACGCCCGCGGCGCCCTGCAGGCCCGTCAGGAGGCGTTCCAGCAGGCCCTGGTCGACGCCGGGGTCATCGAGCCCTCTGACGTGGCGACCCAGTTGACCGACCCGGAGGGTTCGTCCTACACCACTGAGCAGGTGGAGGCCTGGTTCCCCAACGGCCAGTTCCCCACCCCGACCGAGTACGCTGCCATGGATTCCGAGGACCAGCAGAGCCTGCGTAACGCTCTCCAGTCCGAGGTCGAGGAGCGCGGTCTCCAGGACGTCACGAACTACGAGCAGGAGTACAAGGACATGTTCTCCGACTACTTCGAGGCCGGTGACGGTGACGGGAACTGACCCATGGCCCGCAATTGGCGGCTTCTGGGTGATGCATCGTTCGCTGCGCCGCGTCCACGGCATCGTGGCCGTTGTGGCGATGCTGACCCTGCTGGCCGGCTGCTTTGGTGATGAGTCGGTTGAGGTGCCCGAGGGGCTCCTGTCGGCAGAGGCCGTGGGGGGCACGGCCGAGAAGGTGGTCGGAGACTACTTGGCCTCGGCTGGTTTCGTGGCTCGAGATGGTGGGTTGATCAGGGCTGCCACGGGGGACCATTACATGGGTTACCGCCGCGGCGACGAAGGGCAGGAGGAGGTCGTCGTGATCGGCGCGTCGCCGGCCTCTGAGTCGCTGTATCAGCGCGACCGACGCGAACTCATCGCCAGCTTGGAGAACGAACCCCCACCGAGGACACCACCGGCTACCGACGAGGTGGGTCGACTGTCCTCCAGCCACCCGGGCACCATCGCGTTCTCCGCGGAGTACGGTGGCGACGACGAGCGGACCAGCATCGTGCGTTCCTACACCTACCTCGAGGACGCCAACCCCATGGGCCAGGGGGTGCTAGTGATGGTCTCGATCACGACGACCGGCGACCACGACCCCTCCCCGGAGGAACTGCAACGGCTGACCACTGCCCAGATCGAGAAGACCCGCTCGTCCAGTGCGGCGCCGTAGCTGCCGCGGCGGCCGGTGCCGTTGGCCAGCGGCCAGTGACCCGGGCAGGCTCCATCGGCGGGCAGGCTGGCGGGGCTGGCAGCGTGGCTGCGCGTAGCCGAGGTCGTCGTGGCGGCGTACCATGGCTCCGGTCCAAGGTGTCCGGTGGTGTCTCGTCTCGGGGGGTGGCCTGATCGTGGAACGTTCTGGCGCCGCGCCCGTGGGCGTACCTGCTGGCGTCGTGGACCCGGGGTTGAGTGCGGGCACGATTGCTGCGTTGTCGGGTGAGTTGGAGGGCGATGCGCAGCGGGTTGCGGGCGAGTTGAGTGGGGACATCACCTCCGAGGTGCAGATGAACCCCCAGGAGGCGGCGAACACGTCGAGGGACCTGGCAGCCAACGGGCACTACGCGGTGGCGTTGGTCAACCAGTTCGCGGGACTGGTCGATGACTTCGACACCGAGGTCAACCGGATCAACACCAACTACCACACCAGCGTCGGAGCGCAACGGCGCTCCCAGGCGATGGCGATCAGCCGCGACGAGGACCGCACCCTGGAAGACGACCTCGACGTCGAGGGGATCAGGGCCAGCGTGAAGGCCAGCCTGCAGGGTGAGTACGACAAGGCCGTCACCAAGCTCGATGATGACGCCGACTCCATCGCCACCAAGTTCGACCAGGGCCCCACCACCGCCAATGTGCGCGAGATGATCCGCCAGGGCCTGCTGCCGCTCT
>CAZRKV010000273.1:0-3757 GCA_964600305.1 uncultured Nocardioides sp.
GCATCCTCGATCTGCGGCCGCTGACCAAACGAACCGGCATCACCGTCGACGACGTCGCCAAGCGGCTGATCGACTACGGCTTCCACGCGCCGACGATGTCCTTCCCCGTCGCCGGGACCCTGATGGTCGAGCCGACCGAGTCCGAGGACCTCGCCGAGCTGGACCGGTTCATCGACGCGATGGTGGCGATCCGCGGCGAGATCGACGCGGTGGCCGACGGACGGTGGAGCGCGGAGGAGTCCCCGCTGCGGCACGCTCCCCACACCACGGAGGTGCTGGTGGGGGAGTGGGACCGCTCCTACCCCCGGGAGGTCGGGGCGTTCCCGACCGGCTGGGACCCGGACAAGTACTGGTCGCCCGTGGGTCGCATCGACCAGGCCTACGGCGACCGGAACCTGGTCTGCTCCTGCCCGCCCCCGGAGGCCTTCGGCCAGTGAGCGACCTGCGCCAGGCACGGCTGGACAGCGCCCAGGCCACTGGACGGCTCACGTCCGTGGTCGCCGCCGTCATGGACCGGTACGGCGTGGTGTGGGCCGGCGCCTCCGGTGACTGCCCGGGGGTCGGCGGACAGTACCGCATCGGCTCGATCACCAAGTCCATGACCGCGGCCCTCGTCATGCAGCTCCGGGACGAGGGACAGGTGGCGCTGGAGGATCCGGTGGGCCGCCACCTGGGGCCGGTCGGGTACGCCGAGGCCACCCTGCGCGAGCTCCTCGCCCACACCTCGGGGATGCAGAGCGAGCCCACCGGTCCGTGGTGGGAACGCACCCCCGGGCGGGACTTCGCCTCCCTGGTGGCGGCCAACGACGGGAGTGGCCGGGTGGCGGCGCCGGGGGAGTACTTCCACTACTCCAACCTGGGCTATGCCCTCCTGGGGGAGGTGGTGGCGCGTCGCACCGGCCGGCCGTGGCGGCAGGTCCTGCAGGAGAGGCTCCTCTGGCCCCTGGGGATGCGGCACACGTCGTACCTCCCGCGGCCGCACGCCCAGCCGGGGTGGAGCGTGCACCACTTCACCGACGTCCGGTCGCTCGAACCGGTGACCGACACCGGGGCGATGGCGCCGGCGGGCCAGCTGTGGTCGACGCTCGGCGACCTGGTGCTGTGGGGGCAGTTCCTCGCCGGCGCCCGGCCCGACGTGCTGGCCCCGGAGACCCTGGCGGAGATGGCCGAGCCGACCACCGACGACTACGGCCTGGGGCTGCAGTTCTGTGTCAGCGCGGCAGGACGGATGGTCGGTCACAGTGGGTCGATGCCGGGGTTCCTGGCCTCCGTGTTCGTCGACCCGGTCACCGGCATCGGTGGGGCCCTGCTCTGCAACGCGACGACGGGCATCGAGCAGCAGCGGCTGCTCCTCGACCTCATCGAGGGGGAGGGCGAGGAGGAGGTCCCGCCGTCGTGGGTGCCCACCCTCGAGGTGCCGGCCCCGGCCCGGGGCGTCCCGGGCCTGTGGTTCTGGGGCAACACCGCCATCGAGATGGGCTGGCGGCGGGGCGGCCTCCAGCTGCGGGAGATCGCGACCGGGCGCGCGGGGAGCCGCTTCGAGCTCCACGGCGACCGGCTGGTCGGGGTGTCCGGCTACCACCGGGGCGAGGTGCTCGCGGTCCACCGCCGGCCCGACGGTGCGATCAACCACCTCGAGTGCGCGACCTTCGTCTACACCGCCGTGCCCTACGACCCGGCGGCCCCGATCCCGGGCGGGCCACCGGCGTGACCGGGAGTCACCGGGCCAGGGAGACGCTCGAGCAGTTGAAGTCGGGGATCCGCAGGGCCGGGGTCGCGGTGCGGGAGAAGAACTCGTCCCCCCACTCCCGGCTGAAGCTCGGCGCCGTCGAGGACGCGTGGCTGAACCGGGTGAGCAGGTCGACCGGGCTCTCGTTGAACCGGAAGTTGTTGACCTCGCCGGTGATCTCACCGCCCTCGACCAGGTAGACCCCGTCCCGGGTCAGACCGGTCAGGAGCAGGGTCTGCGGGTCGACCTCGCGGATGTACCACAGGCAGGTCACCAGCAGGCCGTGGTCCATCCCCGCCACCAGGTCCATCTCGTCGCCCGCACCCGAGGCGACGTCGAGCACCAGGTTGTCGATTCCCGGGGTGACCGGTTGGCCGGTGAGCGCGGCGGAGTGCCGGGTCTGCTGCAGCGCGGTCAACCGGCCGTCGGTGATCCAGTGGGTGCGGGCCAGGGGGAGGCCGTTGTCGAAGACGGACTCGGTGTTGCCCGACGCGCTGGCCTCCACGAACGGCTGGCACTCCAGGCCGGGGTGGGCGGGATCCGACCACAGGTCGACACCCGGGCTGGCGACCTGCTCGCCGATCCGGGTGCCGCCGCCGCGTCGGCTGAACACCGACTGGCCCTCGTGGGCGACGCGGGCGCCGGCGGACCAGTAGGCATAGATCATCAGGTCGCTGACCGAGCCCGGGGGCAGGACCGTGTCGTAGCGACCGGCCGGGAGGTCGACCTGGCGCTCACCCCACGCCAACCGGCGGGCCAGTCGGGCGTCGAGTCCGGCCGCGTCCACGTCGGTGAAGTCGCGGGTCGCTCCACCGACCCAGGCGCTCTGGGTGAGCGCGGCGTCCTTGCCGGTGCAGGCGTAGTGCCCGGTGGGCTGCACGTGCCGCCGACGGAGGCCGGTGGTGGACCCGAGGTAGGTGGTGACCATCGCGTGGTCGACGAATCCGTAGAGCAACCGGCCGCCGGCCTCGGCGGACCCGAACGCCTCGCCCAGCCCCGGCGCGACGTCGGCGTACACGCCGATCGAGGTCTCGGCAGGCGGCTCGTCCCAGTCCGCGGCCGCCTCCCCGGGGACGAGCTCGGCGGCGTCCTCGGCCGGCGAACCCGCGCGGGCCGCGGCGTCGGCGGCCACGACGAGGGAGTCGACCTGCTCGAGGGTCGTCGCGCTGCCGGAGACCGAGCCGGAGGCGATCCCGTCCGGCCGGTGGTCGAAGGCGATCACGGTGACCCCCACGTCGTGCATGGCGCCGTTGGTGGTCAGGGTGTTGTTCGCCCAGCGCAGGTTCGCGTGGTGCCCGTGGCGCACGATCGCCACCGCCTCGTCACAGGTGGAGGTCGCCAGGGCGTGCTCGACGAGCTGCTGCGGGGTCGGGGGAGCGGTCATCGTCCAGCCTCCTCGCCGGTGTTGAGGATGCGTACGCCGCGGAACAGGGCGCTCGGGCAACCGTGGCTGACCGAGGCCACCTGGCCGGGTTGGGCCTTGCCGCAGTTGAAGGCTCCGCCGAGCTGGCGGGTCTGCGGGCCACCGACGGCCTCCATCGACCCCCAGAAGTCGGTCGTCGTCGCCTGGTAGGCGACGTCGCGGAGCTGGCCGGTCAGCTGACCGTCCTCGATCCGCCAGAACCGCTGGCCGGTGAACTGGAAGTTGAAGCGCTGCATGTCGATCGACCAGGACTTGTCCCCGACGACGTAGATGCCCCGCTCGACCCGACCGATCAGCTCCTCGGTCGAGGGGCCCTCCGGCGCGGGCTCGAGGGAGACGTTGGCCATCCGCTGGATCGGGACGTGGCCCGGGGAGTCGGCGTACGCGCACCCGTTGGACCGGCCGTGGTTGAGCTCGGGCTTCATCGCGGCCATGGACCGGTCGAGCTGGTAGCCCTCGAGCACGCCGTCGCGGATGAGGTCCCAGCGCTGGGTCGCCACCCCCTCGTCGTCGTAGCCGATCGTGGCCAGGCCGTGTGGTTCGGTCCGGTCACCGGTGACGTTCATGACCGGCGACCCGTAGCGGAGCCGTCCCAGCTGGTCGTA
>CAZRKV010000274.1:0-3720 GCA_964600305.1 uncultured Nocardioides sp.
CATCGCCGGTACCCGCGGCGGTGGTGGCCCGGTCGATGAACCTCGCCGCCAGCCTGGACTGGGCCAGCGACATGGGCTCCCTGATCAGCCAGGACCAGCTCGACACCGTCACCGCCCACGTGGAGGACGCCGTCGCCAAGGGGGCGCGGGTCCTGGCCGGCGGGCGCCCGCGGCCCGACATCGGCCCCTACTACTTCGAGCCCACGATCCTCGAAGGCGTCACCCCGGACATGACGTGCTTCGGTGACGAGACGTTCGGTCCGGTGATCTCGCTCTACCGGTTCCACGACGAGGCCGACGCGATCGCCCGGGCCAACGCGGGGGAGTACGGCCTCAACGGGTCGATCTACAGCCGCGACACCGCCCGGGCGCGACGGATCGCCGCGCAGATCCGGTGCGGCACCGTCAAAATAAACGAGGCGTACGGCTCGACATTCGGCTCCCTCGACACCCCGAAGGGTGGCATGCGCGACTCCGGCCTGGGGCGGCGCCAGGGCGCGGAGGGCATCCACCGCTACACCGAGTCCCAGACCGTGGCCGTGCAGCGACTGATGCGCATCGCGCCCATGTTCGGCATGTCCCAGGAGTCCCACGCCCGGGTCATGACCGCCGGCCTGCGCCTGATGAACAAGCTGGGCCGCGCATGAGCACCCACTACGACGTCCTGGTCATCGGTTCCGGATTCGGCGGGTCGGTCTCGGCGCTGCGCCTGGCCGAGAAGGGCTACACGGTGGGCGTGCTGGAGGCCGGGGCCCGCTTCGAGGACGACGATCTCCCGCAGACCTCCTTCGACGCCAAGAAGTACCTCTTCGCGCCCGCGGCAGGCTGCTACGGCATCCAGCGCATCGACATGGTCAAGGACTGCCTGATCGTCGCCGGCGCCGGCGTGGGGGGCGGGTCCCTGGTCTACGCGAACACGCTCTACGAGCCGCTGGACGCCTTCTACCGCGACCCGTCCTGGTCCGGCATCACCGACTGGCGCTCGGAGCTGGCGCCGTACTTCGACCAGGCCAAGCGGATGCTGGGCGTGGTGCAGAACCCGCTGCGCACCCCCTCCGACGAGGTGATGGAGAAGGTCGCCCACGACATGGGCGTGGGGGAGACCTTCCACCCCACCCCGGTGGGTGTGTTCTTCGGGGGGCCGGGCCAGTCCCCGGACGAGTCCGTCCCCGACCCGTACTTCGGGGGGGCCGGCCCCGACCGCAACCCCTGCCGGGCCTGCGGCGAGTGCATGACCGGGTGCCGCCACAACGCCAAGAACACCCTGGTGAAGAACTACCTGCACCTGGCCGAGCAGCAGGGGGCGGTCGTCCACCCGCTGACGACGGTCACCCGGGTGCGTCCCCGCGAGGGTGGGGGGTACGTCGTCGAGGCCCGCTGGACCAAGGCCAAGCTGTCGTGGCGCCGGGCCCGGGCGACCTTCACCGCCGACCAGGTGGTGTTCGCGGCCGCCTCGCTCGGCACCCAGAAGCTGCTGCACAAGCTGAAGGCCGAGGGCGACCTCCCGCACCTGTCCGACCGGCTGGGCGTGCTGGCCCGCACCAACTCCGAGGCGATCCTCGGGGCGCTCGCGCCGGACCGGTCGGTCGACTACACCCAGGGGGTGGCGATCACCTCCTCCTGGCACCCCGACGGCGACACCCACATCGAGCCGGTGCGGTACGGGAAGGGCAGCAACTTCATGGCGCTGCTGCAGACCGTCCTGGCCGACCAGCGCGACGACGAGCCGCGGTGGCGCACCTGGCTGCGGGAGCTGTGGCGGCAGCGACGGCAGGCGCTCGACCTGTACGACTTCAAGCACTGGTCCGAACGCACCGTCATCGCCCTGGTGATGCAGACCCTCGACAACTCGATCACCACCGTGGGGAAGCGGACCCCCTTCGGGTGGCGGATGACGTCGCGCCAGGGGCACGGGGAGCCGAACCCGACCTACATCCCGGTCGCCTACGAGGCCACGCGGCGGATGGCGGAGGCGATGGGCGGGACACCCGGCGGCAACATCGGGGAGCCCTTCAACGCCCCCCTCACCGCCCACTTCATCGGAGGCTGCACCATCGGCGAGACCCCGGAGACGGGCGTGATCGACCCCTACCAGCGGGTCCACAACTACCCGGGCCTGCACATCGCCGACGGATCGGCGATCTCGGCGAACCTGGGCGTGAATCCCTCGCTGACGATCACCGCCCAGGCCGAGCGGGCGATGGCGCTGTGGCCGAACAAGGGCGAGACCGACCCCAGGCCGCCGCTGGGGGCGGCGTACCAGCGGGTGCAGCCGGTCCAGCCGGCCCGTCCGGCGGTGCCGGAGGCGGCGCCGGGCGCCCTGCGCCTGCCGATCGTCGAGGTCGGCTGAGCGGGCGAAAATTCCTCGGTGACCACGTAACCCCCGTGGAGGGGGGTCGTTGAGGAGGGTGGGTCCGACAGTCATGCTCCCTCCCAGGTCGGACTCGCGTGTCCAGGCACTGTCCAAGCAGATGCGTGGACGATCAGGGCCCGGCCACCCTCCCTCCCCGGCCGGGCCCTGATTGCGCGCGGCCCCGGGCCCCGGGTGACCCGGCGACGCGGGGGAGCCGGCGCGCCGCCGATAGACTCCGCCGCGTGAGACCCGAGGACCCCCCGTTGGCCCCAGCCCCCGATGCCACCCCCCAGCACGACCTGGTGCTGGTGGTGGACTTCGGGGCCCAGTACGCCCAGCTGATCGCCCGTCGGGTGCGCGAGGCCCGGGTCTACTCCGAGGTGGTGCCGCACACCACGCCCGTGGCCGACCTCCTGGCCCGTCGTCCGGCCGCGATCGTCCTCTCCGGTGGCCCGTCCTCGGTCTACGAGCCCGGTGCGCCCGGCGTGGACCCCGACCTGTTCGCCGCAGGCGTTCCCGTGTTCGGCATGTGCTACGGGTTCCAGGCCATGGCCCGCGGCCTGGGCGGCACGGTGTCCCGCACCGGGGACCGGGAGTACGGTCGCACCGCCGTCGAGGTCGGTGAGCCCGGCGTGCTGCTCGCGGACCTGCCGTCCCGGCACCAGGTCTGGATGTCCCACGGCGACACGGTGACGGCCGCCCCGGACGGCTTCGCGGTGCTCGCCGCCACCGACGCCACGCCGGTGGCGGCCTTCGAGGACGTGGCTCGGCGCCTGGCCGGGGTGCAGTGGCACCCCGAGGTGCTGCACACCGAGCACGGCCAGCAGGTGCTGGAGCACTTCCTGTACGACATCGCCGGGTGCCGCCCGACCTGGACGATGGTCAACATCGTCGAGGACCAGCTGGAGCGCATCCGCAGCCAGGTGGGCCCCTCCGGGCGCGCCATCTGCGGCCTCTCCGGCGGTGTCGACTCGGCCGTGGCGGCGGCGCTGGTGCAGCGGGCGATCGGGGACCGGCTGACCTGCGTCTTCGTCGACCACGGGCTGCTCCGCAAGGGGGAGGCCGAGCAGGTGGAGCGCGACTTCGTGGCCGCGACGGGAGTCTCCCTCCACGTGGTCGACGCCCAGGACCGGTTCCTGACGGCCCTGGCCGGCATCAGCGACCCCGAGGAGAAGCGCAAGGTCATCGGTCGCGAGTTCATCCGGGTCTTCGAGGCCGCCGAGGTCGACGTGCTGCGCCAGCAGGAGGAGCAGGCGACCACGCCGTGGCCGGCCGGCGAGGACGGGAGCAAGGTCGCCTTCCTGGTGCAGGGCACGCTCAGCACCATCGCACAGTGCATCGCTGCGTCGGTGAGGCGGCGACGGCGC
>CAZRKV010000275.1:0-3698 GCA_964600305.1 uncultured Nocardioides sp.
AGGCCGAGATCGAGAACACCGACTCCGACTGGGACCGCGAGAAGCTCCAGGAGCGGCTCGCGAAGCTGGCCGGTGGGGTGTGCGTGATCCGCGTTGGCGCCGCCACCGAGGTGGAGCTGAAGGAGAAGAAGCACCGGATCGAGGACGCCGTCTCGGCGACCCGTGCCGCGATCGAGGAGGGCATCGTCGCCGGTGGCGGCTCGGCCCTGGTCCACGCGGCCAACGTCCTCGAGGACAACCTCGGCCTCAGCGGGGACGAGGCGGTCGGGGCACGCGTCGTACGTCGCTCCGCCGACGAGCCGCTGCGCTGGATCGCGGAGAACGGCGGCGTGCAGGGCTACGTCGTCGTCTCGAAGGTCCGTGAGGCCGGCGAGGGCAAGGGCTACAACGCCGCCACCGAGGAGTACGGCGACCTGGTCGCCCAGGGCGTGCTCGACCCGGTGAAGGTGACCCGCTCGGCGCTGGTCAACGCGGCGTCGATCGCCGGGATGCTGCTCACGACCGAGACCCTGGTCGTGGAGAAGCCCGAGGAGGACGACGAGTCGGCGGCCGCCCACGGCCACGGCCACGGCCACTGAGCCATCCCCTCACCGCGACGCCGGTGTCCGCGCAACCGCGGGCACCGGCGTCGTGCGTGTCACGTCCGGAAGCACGTGACATCCGGGCCACGGGCCGCGACAATCGTCGCCGGGGAGTGGAGGCGGTACGCCACGGACCGGTATCCGTGCACATCCAGTCGGTCTCACACCGATGAAAGGGACGACGATGGCCGAAACCTTCTTCGCCGGCTTCGACGCCGCCCAGGTCGAGCAGATCAAGCAGGCAGGCACTGCGGTGACCCTGCCCGAGGGGTGGTCCCCGATCTGGCAGTCCACCCCGTCCGACAAGGCCTACATCATCCTCTCCGGCGAGGTGTCGGTACGCCGCGCGGGCGAGGAGCTCGCCCGGCTGGGGGCGGGCGAGATCGTGGGGGAGATGTCGTTCGTCAACCACTCGCTGCGCAGTGCCTCGGTGGTGGCCACCACCCCGGTCACCGCGCTCCACTTCACCGACGAGTCCGTGGACCGCCTGTGTGCGCAGGTGCCCGGCTTCCGCCAGCGCCTCGAGGACACCGTGGCCGCCCGCCTGGGTGACGGCGCGGGCCAGTAGCGCCGGTGGCCGACGAGTCGGAGGCGGGACGGCTGGGGGACGCCCTCGCGGGGATCGAGGAGGCGTTGCTCGCCCGGCCCACGCTGACCCGGGTGCAGGTGGCCGAGCGCGCCGGCGTGCCGATCCAGGAGGCCACCGAGCTCTGGCAGCTGCTGGGGTTCGCGCACCTCCCCGACGACGAGGTCGCCTTCAGCGAGCGGGACGTCGAGGCGCTGACCCTCGCCCGCGACCTGCAGCGCTCGGGGATCCTCGACCCCGACTCCCAGGCCGCGCTCGTGCGCACCTGGGGTCGCAGCTTCGCCCGGTTGGCGGAGTGGCAGACCAACCTGCTGGCCCGCCTCGCCACCGGATCCGAGGATCCCGCGGACCAGCTCGAGGGCCTCGTGGAAGCGGTCCTTCCCCCCGTCGAGCGGCTGCAGAGCTATGTCTGGCGCCGACACCTGGTGAGCGCGGCCAGCCGGCTGGTGGCCGTCGGGGAGCCGGGGGCGTCCGCGGTGCCGAGGGCGGTCTGCTTCGTCGACATCGTCGGCTACACCTCCCGCAGCAAGAGCATGAGCGAATCCGAGCTCGTCGAGTGGGTCGAGCAGTTCGAGCAGGAGACCACCGCCGTCGTCGTGGACCACGGGGGCCTGGTGATCAAGACCATCGGCGACGAGATCCTGTTCACCGCCGACGACCCGGTGGCCGCGGTGGAGGTGGCGCTGGACCTCACCGCCCGCGGCGACGACGACGGCGACCCGTTCCCGGCGGTCCGGGCCGGGGTGGCGTACGGCGAGGTGGTCAGCCGGCTCGGTGACGTGTACGGCGAGACCGTGAACATCGCCTCCCGCCTGACCTCGGTGGCGCGGCCCGGCGCCGTGCTGGTCGACCGGGGGGCACACGACGCGCTGGCCGGGCCCGACGACGGCGGGGAGGGCCCGGAACCCTGGCCCGAGGTGCCGCCGTACCGCTTCCGCCGGGTGCGCAGGCTGTCGGTGAAGGGCTACTCCCGGCTGGAGGCCTGGGTCATGCGGCGCGCCGCGTCCTGACCCCCGACCAGGTCGACCGGCGACTCGCAGTCCACTGCCAGGGCGGGGCGGTCCACGTCGCGCCGCAGGTGCACCGGGTGGCCGAGGCAACCGGTGCCGTGGCGAACGTAGCGCCGTGCGAGCGTCGCCTCCACCGCGGCCGCGTCCATCGACCACGCGCCGAGCCCGACCCGCTCGACGACCCAGGTGGGCGCCTCGTCCGAGGCCAGCAGGGCCCGGAGCTGCTCCAGCTCCGGGTCGTGGACCCGCATGGGGAGGCTCCAGAGGTAGGGGTACGGCGACCTCAGGCCGCTGGCGAGCACGATGTCGGCACGACCCCCGTGCACCACGATCGTGTCCCCGGGGGCGGCGGCGCGCGCGATCGCCTCGCCCGTGCGGTGCTCGGCGGGCACGGACCCGCCGGTGCCGACCACGAGGGACCAGCCGACGATCGCCAGCGCCGAGGAGGTCGCCGCCCCGGCGACCACCACCCGAACCCGTCGCCCGGGTCGGCCCCCGGCCCCGACCACCAGCAGGATCGCCAGTGCGGTGCCCGGCACCAGGGCGAAGAGGTAGGGCAGCCAGAAGCTGCCGCTCAGGGCCAGCGTGGTGAGGTCGACGACCAGCACCGCCCCGGCCGCGGCGGTGAGCACCGGGTCGAACCGCCAGGCCGGGCGCAGGTGTACGGCGAAGGCCAGCAGCAGCACGGCGACCCCGGTGGCCACCAGCACGACGAGCAGGAGCACGGCCCGGTCACCGGCGTGTCCCTGGTCCTCGGCGAGGACCCGGGCGGCGTCGGAGCGGAAGCCGACGAGCCCGTACCACAGCTCGTGCAGCCGGTTGTCCTCGGCGAGGCTCCAGCCCACGACGACCAGCACCGGCACGGCCGCACCCGCGGCCGTCGCGAGCAGCAGTCCGCCCGCCCGCCGGGGCGGGACCCGGCCGGCGACGGCCGATCCGAGCACGGCGACGGCGCCGAAGACCAGGCCCGCCACCAGGTTCTGCTTCATGCCCACGGCGAGCACGGCAGCGGCGCCCGCGAGCGCCGCCAGCACCGCGCCCACCCGGTCCGGGCGCCGCAGTGCCAGCAGCACCAGCCAGAACGAGGCCCCGACCAGCGGGATCCCCAGGACCTCACCCTTCGCCGAGACCGGGTCGATCAGCGCGTTCGACAGCACCGCCGCGGTCCCCACGGCGGTCCAGGCCGCGGTACGGCGGTCGGCGACCAGGCGGGCGCACCCCGCCATCGCCAGGACGAGCAACCCGCACCCCACTGCGGAGAGCACGTGCAGCCCGACGATGCCATCGAGCGGCCCACCGAGTGACCCGTCGAGCTGGTCGGCGATTCGGAAGGTCCCGAGGAGGACGGGGGAGCGGTCGACCCAGTAGTCGCCGTACAGGCCGTGGGGCCCGGAGGACCAGTGCCGCGCCACCAGCAGGAACCCGGCCTCGTCGGGGCGTGGCGGCCAGACCAGCCCGGGGGCACGCAGGAGCGTCGCGGCCAGGGCCGCGGTCCCGATCACCCACCGGTACCCCATCGGG
>CAZRKV010000276.1:0-3697 GCA_964600305.1 uncultured Nocardioides sp.
GGCCGGGTCGGTGATCCCGGCCCGCTCCATCGCCACCTTCACCGCGTCGGCGACCTTGCTGACCATCGGGGTGCGGCCGATGTCCTCGGGCAGCAGCTGCTCGCTCATCGCGAAGCCCACGGTGAGGCGCTGCTCGTCCTTGCTCGGGTCGTCCTCGGGGACGTCGGTCGTGGCGAAGATCGTGGCGTGCGGGCTGATCACGCCGTCGGTGCCGCCGGACCACACGATCGGGATCTCGCGGACCTTCGCCGGGTCGGCACCCTTCTCGACGAGCACCTCGCGGAAGGCCCGGTCGGCGATGATCCGGGTGTAGTCGTTGACGCCGCCGTTGCCCTCCGTCTTGCCGATGATGGCGATGACCCGGTCCGCGGCCATGACGCCGTCGTCGATCAGCCTGCCGAGCTCGCTGGCGTCGGCGACGGAGTGGATCGGGACCTTGCGTACTTCGATCGCAGATGGCATCCGCGGTCTCCTCTCGGGTTGGTGCTCGATGGTTGTCTCAGTCGGGTACGACGACGGTGCCGGCGTCCCCGGTGACCGCGTCGGTGATGTGGTCGAGGTCGGTGATGACGCCGCGGCTGCCGCCGCCCTCGACGAAGCGGCACAGCGCCTCGACCTTGGGCCCCATGGACCCGCTGCCGAAGTGCCCCTCGTCCGCGAGCCGGCGCATCTCGCTCACCGTGACGGTCCCGAGGGAGCGCTGCTCCGGGGTGCCGTACCCGATCATCGCGGCGGGTACGTCGGTGGCCACGACCAGGACGTCGGCGGACACCGTGCGGGCGAGGAGCGCCGCCCCGAGGTCCTTGTCGATGACCGCCTCCACGCCGGCGAGCCCGGTCTCACGGCGCACGACCGGGATCCCCCCACCGCCGTTCGCGACGACGAGGAAACCGGCGTCCACGAGGGTGCGGACCGCGTCTGCGTCGACGATCTCTCGCGGCTCCGGCGAGGCCACGACCCGGCGCCACCCCTTCTCGCCCCGGTCCTCCCAGGTCTCACCGTGCTCGATGAGCGGCTCGGCCTCCTCGCGGGAGAGGTAGCGGCCGATCGGCTTGCTGGGCCTGGCCATGGCGGGGTCGTCGGGGTCCACGAGCGTGCGGGTCACCACGGCGGCCGTACGACGGTCGGCCCCGCGCTGCGCCACCTCGTGCTCCAGCGCACTGGTCAGGACGTAGCCGAGCGTGGCCTGGGTCTGCGCCCCGCACCAGTCGAGCGGGACGGGAGGCACGACGGAGGCGGCGAGCTCGTTCTTGACCAGCAGGTTGCCGACCTGCGGCCCGTTGCCGTGGGTGATCACGACGTCGACGGGCTCCTCGGGCCGGGTCACCAGGTCGGCGACCGAGGCCATCGCGACCTTGGCGGCGCCGATCTGGTCCTCCGGGCGCGCGCGCCCGTCGGGCGAGGTCATGGCATTGCCACCGAGGGCGAGGAGCACCAGCATGCGTCGAACCTAGGGAAACGGCCGCCCCGTGAGCACCGTCACAATCGACCAACACCCGAGCCGATCGCTGGCAACGTGTGCCAACGTACGGCGCGTCCCGGCTCAGGGAGTCGGTGCCCGCAGGACCTTCTCCATCGCCCTCGCCCTCGTCCTTGGTGCGGCCCTTCTTCTCCAGCTGTTCACGCCTCGGGACGTCCCCGCAACCGCTTGGTCTCCCCCCGCTTCTTCTTCTGCTGGACCCGTCGGCGTCGGGACGCTCGGGACGGCTTGGTCGGCACCCGTCGTCGAGGCGGCGGTGCCATCGCCTCCTCGAGCCGCATCGCGAGGCGGTTCTCCGCTGCGCGGCGGTTGCGCAGCTGCGACCGGTGCTCGACCGCAACGACCACCACCTCGCCGCCGAGCCGGTCGAGCATCCGTTGCTTGAGGTCATCGGGGAAGGCCTCCGAACCGGCGAGGTCGAAGGACAGCTGGACGCGCGTGTCGGTGGTGTTGACGTGCTGTCCACCAGGGCCCGAGGAGCGGGAGAACCGCCAGGTCAGGTCCTTGTCCGGGACGACGTGGCGACCGACGGCGATCACCATGGTTGCCGCCCGTCGGTCCGGGGCGCCGTCCGCGGCATCGGGCACGGGTCGCGACGCATCACGTTCCCATCATGCCTGCGCCACTCCGCCGCCAGGAGAAGTACCGTCCGACCATGAGAGCGATCCTCCAGACCGGCTACGGATCCGTCGACGATCTCGAGCTGGATGAGGTCCCTCGACCGGAGCCGGCCGCGGACGAGGTGCTGGTCCGGGTCCGGGCGGCGTCGGTGCATCCGGACGTGTGGCACGTCGTGGCCGGCAGGCCCGCGGTGCTCCGGCTCATGGGCTCCGGGGTGCGACGTCCCCGGGAGCGGGTGCCCGGGACCGACGTCGCCGGGGTGGTGGAGTCCGTCGGCAGCGCGGTGACCCGCTTCAGGCCGGGTGACGAGGTCTTCGGGGAGACCGTTCGTGGCGTCCAGTGGCGCAACGGCGGTGCGTTCGCCGAGTACGCCACCGCTCCCGAGGACGGGGTGGCGCTCAAGCCCTCCGACGTCAGCTTCGAGGAGGCGGCCGCGGTCCCGACCGCTGGGCTCATCGCCCTGAACAACCTGCCGCAACGACGGGTGCCGTCCGGGAGCCGGGTCCTCGTCAACGGTGCCGCGGGCGGGGTCGGCGCGTTCGCCGTACAGCTCGCCAAGGCCTACGGAGCGGAGGTCACCGGCGTCGACCACGCCCGCAAGCTCGCGCTCGTCCGCTCCCTGGGGGCGGACCGGGTCATCGACTACACCTCCGAGGACTTCACGCGCAGCGGCGAGCAGTGGGACCTCGTCCTCGACGTGCCCGGCAACCACCCGTTCCGGGCGGTACGCCGTGCCCTGGACCTGCGGGGGAGCTACGTCCTGATCGGGCACGACGCGTTCGGCGCGACGGGGCACCGCTGGCTCGGCAGCATCCCGCGTGTCCTCGGGCTGGTGGCTCGCTCGGCGGTCACGCCTCAGCTGCGGGGTGGGTCCTTCGCCTCCCCGGACAAGCGCCTGTCGATGGGCACGCTGGCGGAGATGCTGGAGCGGGGCCAGCTGCGAGTGGTGCTGGATCGGACCTTTCCCTTGAGCCAGACACCCCAGGCGTTGCGCCACCTCATGTCCGGCCAGCCCGTGGGGCGGGTCGTCGTCCGCGTCGACGACTGAGGCGTTCCCAACCCACACCCGAGGTCGTACCCGGCCCGATAGCGTGCCGTTCATGCCCATCAAGCTCGAGAACGTCGGGATCGCCGTCCGCGACCTCGACGCGACGATCGCCTTCTTCACCGACCTCGGACTCACCGTCCTCGGCCGCGACACGGTCAAGGGCGAGTGGACCGACACCGCCGTCGGCCTCGACGGCAACCACGCCGAGATCGCCATGCTCCAGACACCGGACGGCAACGGCCGCCTCGAGCTCTTCGAGTACATCCACCCCGAAGCGATCGAGACCGAGCCCACCCGTCCGAACCAGATCGGCATGCACCGCGTCGCCTTCTCGGTCGACGACCTCGACGCAGCCCTCGAGGTGGCCGCACGGCACGGCCACCACCCCCTGCGAGGCGTGGCCACCTACGGCGACGTGTACAAGCTCACCTACCTCCGCGGCCCCAGCGGCATCATCGTCATGCTGGCCCAGGAGCTGAGCCAGGGCTGACCAGGGCGTACCCCCACCAGGTCGGGGGACGGAAGCCGCAGCGAGTCGCCTGTGTCCA
>CAZRKV010000277.1:0-3686 GCA_964600305.1 uncultured Nocardioides sp.
CGTCCCGCAGGTCCTCGTGGTCGCGTCCCAGTCCCAGTGTCATCGGCTCAGTCTGGTCGATGCGGCGGCGCTGGTGGGGACGTTCGGCAGATCAGGCGGGGTCGGTGGCGAGCCGATGGGGCGCGCTGCCCGGTTCCGGCGGACAGGCCCCCGGGTGCGGTCAGTAGGTGTCATCGGGGCGGAGGCTGGCCTCGGCGCCGCCATCGACGTAGATCACCTGACCGGTCATGTGGGTGTTCTCGGGGGCGAGGAGCCAGGCCAGGGCGTGGGCGATCACCGTCGGCTCGGCGTACCCGTGGAGCGGCATCGGGACGGCCTCGTCCATGATCTGCTTCCACTGCGGGTCCGCGATCAGGCCGGCGGTCATCTCCGTGAGCACCACACCAGGGGCGACCGCGTTGACCGGGATCCCCGCACCGGCCCACTGCGGCCCGGTACAGACCCGGCGCATCCAGCGGGCCAGGGCGGTCTTGGACGAGGAGTAGATCTCGTGCCCGCGGCCCCGCTGGACCGCCGCGCCAGCCAGTTCCTCGGTGCGGGCGCCGTCGCCGGCGAGCATGGCTGCCACCAGGTCGGCGTCGTGCGGCTGGGTCCCCGAGATCGAGCCGACCAGGGCCACCCGCGGCGCCTCCGCGGCAGCCAGCAGCGGCTGCAACCCGGTGACGACCTCGGTGGTGCCGAAGTAGTTCACGCTGGCCTGGGCCACGCCCGCCTGCGAGACGCCGGCGCAGGTCACCAGGCCGTCGAGTGGGCCCCCGCACTGCCGCCCCACCTCCGCGACCGCCTCGGCGCGCCCCTCGGCGGTGGCCAGGTCGGCCACGACCTCCGCGTCCCGCAGGTCGACACCGATCACGGTGTCCCCCCGCTCGCGCAGCAACGTGGCGGTCGCCCGGCCGATGCCGGCGGCGCTCCCGGTGACGACGAAGCGTCGGGACATGGTGCTCCTCGTGGGTGGGGGTCAGTCGTCGGCGCCGAAGCCCTGGCCCAGCAGCAGCTCACAGGCCAGGTGGACGTCGGCCTCGGCCTCGGCATCGGTGATGTGGCCGTTGAGCACCGAGACGAGGACGCCGTACCACGTCTGTTCGACCAGCCGGACCAGCCGCAGGTCGTGCTCGGTGGGACGGTCGATCCCGGCGGCCGCCAGGAGCATCCCGTGGAAGGCGCTGGTGACCGGGCTGTCGGCCTGCGCCATGGAGAGCTGGACCCCGTTGTTGGCCTGCAGCATCGCCTGGGCGAGCTTGCGCTGGGCCAGCAGGGCGCGGCCCGCGGTCACCAGCATCGCCGCGACCGACTCGTGCCGGGGCTGGCCCGGTTCGGGGCCGCGGATCTCCTGCCGGGCCCGGTCCATCCGCGCCTTGAGCACGGCAGCGAACAGGTCGGTCTTGGAGGGGAAGTAGCGGTAGAGGGTCGCGATCGCGACCCCTGCCTCCCGGGCCACGTCGTGCATCTGCACCCGCTCCAGGCCGTGCTCGGCCCCGAGCGCCGCGGCAGCGCGCAACATCCGCCGGTACCGCCGCTTCTGCTCCGCCGAGCTCGGCTCGGCCGGTGGCCGGGCCTCCGCGATTCTGGGCATGGCTCCCCCGAGTTCCGTCTGGCGCCCGGTGGCACCGGGCTCACCGGATCCTGCGGCCTCGATGACCGGGGCGCCCGCCACGCTACCGGTGAGTGGGACGCTGCGGTACGCCGCGCTCCCGGCTCCGGTGGGGTGACCCGGAACCACGGGGCAAACAGGAGGGCGACGATGGCCGACCCACAGCACCACCTCTCGTACGACGTCGTCGTCGTCGGCTCCGGCGCCGGGGCGATGGCCGGAGCCCACCTGGCGGCGCGGGCGGGCCTGTCGACCCTGGTGCTGGAGGCCACCGACCGCCTCGGGGGGACCACGGCGTACTCCGGCGCCGCCGCCTGGCTGCCCGGCAGCGAGGTCCAGCGACGTGCCGGCGTCGACGACTCGACCGACTCGGCGCGCGCCTACCTCGGGGCGCTCCTGGGCGGGCGCGAGGAGGAGAAGCGGGAGGCCTTCCTCGCCACCGCTCCGGAGCTGGTCGCCACGCTCGAGGCCGACCCCGCCCTGGCGTTCGAGTTCAGCGCGTTCCCCGACTACTTCGATCGCCCCGGCCGGGTGCCGGGCGGCCGGTCGATCGTGCCCGCCCCGCTGCCGCTGGAGGAGATCGGCGACCTCGCTGCCCTGGTGCGCCCACCGGTGGAGCGCGACCGGGTGGGCAAGTCCCACCACAAGGCCGCCCCGTTCGTGGCCGGACGGGCCCTGATCGGGCGCTTCCTGCTCGCGCTCACCCGGGCGGGCGGCGAGGTCCGCACCGGGCACCGGGTACACGGCCTGGTCGCCGACGGTGACCGGGTCGTCGGGGTGCGCGCCGCGACGGTCGACGGGGACGTGGAGGTCCGGGCACGTCGCGGAGTGCTCCTGGCGGCCGGTGGGTTCGAGCGCGACGCCGCGGGGCGGCGTACCCACGTGGTGTCCGGGGAGGCCGCGTGGACGATGGCTCCGGAGGGCACCAACACCGGCGACCCGCTGCGGGCCGCGGTGGCGCTCGGGGCCGCGACCGACCTGACCGACCAGGCCTGGTGGTGCCCGGGGCTGGCGATGCCGGACGGCAGCGCGTCGTTCACGCTCGGCTTCCGCGGCGGGTTCGTCGTCGACCAGCACGGTCGGCGGTACGGCAACGAGTCGCGCCCCTACGACCGGTTCGGGCGGCTGATGGCGCAGGACCCGGCGCGGATCCCGTCGTGGGTGGTCTTCGACAGCCGGTACGACGCACTCCCGGCGATCGCGATGCCCCCGGGTGATCCCGGGGCCCACCTCGCGGCCGGCACCTGGCACCGCGCCGACACGCTGGAGGGGCTGGCGGCCGCGATCGGCGTACCGGGCGAGGCGCTGGTGGCGACCGCCGCGCGCTTCAACGGCTTCGCGGAGACCGGCACCGACGGGGACTTCGGTCGCGGGGAGGACGAGTACGACCGGTTCTGGACCGACCGGGTGCTGGTCCCGGTGGACCGGCCGCCGTACACCGCGGCCCGGCTGGTGCTCTCCGACCTGGGCACCAAGGGCGGCCTGGTCACCGACGTCGACGGTCGAGTCCTCCGGGGCGACGGCTCCCCGATCCCGGGGCTCTACGCGGCGGGCAACACGAGCGCGTCGATGACCGGCGAGGTCTACCCCGGGCCGGGCATCCCGATCGCCACCGCGATGGTCTTCGCCTCCCGCGCGATCGCCCACCTGCGCTGACCGGTCGCCTCGGGGGCTCCCGGTGATCGGGATGCCCGCGGGACACCGGGGCAGCCGCGGTCGGACACTGGGCGCACGGGGCCGGCCGCGAGGCGCGGCGACACCCGGCACGTTCGTGAGAGGGGCAGGTCATGACTGCAGCGCAGGACACCGCGGCCGGCGCGACCGACGAGGCGGTCCGCCAGATCGAGGCCGACGCCGTACCGACGCGGTACGCCCGGGGCTGGCACTGCCTGGGGCTCGCCAGGGACTTCGCCGACGGCACACCGCACCGGATCGATGCGTTCGGGCAGAAGCTGGTGGTCTTCGCCGGCGAGGACGGACAGGTCAACGTGCTCGACGCCTACTGCCGGCACATGGGCGGGGACCTCTCCCAGGGCACCGTCAAGGGCAACGAGATCGCCTGCCCCTTCCACGACTGGCGCTGGGGCGGCGACGG
>CAZRKV010000278.1:0-3629 GCA_964600305.1 uncultured Nocardioides sp.
AGCGCGTGGGCGATCCCCAGGCGCTGGCGCATGCCGAGGGAGTAGTTCTTTATTTGTCGCTTCGCTTCGGTCTGGGAGAGGCTGACCATCGCCAGCATCTCGTCGACGCGCGACAGCGGCAGCCCCATCGTCCTCGCCCCGAGCGCGAGCACCTCGCGCCCGGTGCGGCCCGCGTGCTGGGCCGAGGCATCCAGCAGCACTCCGACGTGGCGCCCCGGGTTCGGGATGTCGTGGTAGTGCGACCCGCCGATGGTGACCTCACCGCCGGTGGCCGGGGTCAGCCCGACCATGACCCGCATCGTCGTCGTCTTGCCGGCCCCGTTCGGCCCGAGGAAACCGGTGACCCGGCCCGGCTCGCAGACGAAGCTGACGTCGTCCACGGCCCGGACCCCGCCGTAGGCCTTGGTGAGTCTGTCGACCTTGATCATGCAGCCATCCTCGTGCGTCGCGCGGGGCGCGACATCGGTCGTGGGGATCGGAGAACGGTGACCAAGGTAGGGGGTCCACCACGACCAGGGTCGGTTCCACGCCGGACCACGGCGCCCTAGCCTGACGCCGTGGGCCGAACGACACCAGAGGTGGCCGCCCCGCGACCCGCGCCCGCCCAGTACCAGCCACGGCTGACGCCCTGGGGGCACGCCTGGCGGCTGCTGCTCTCCCTCGTCATCGGTGGCCTCCTGGTGGTCCTGGTCGACCTCGCAGGGACCACCGGGCCGACACCGGAGTGGAAGTGGGCGCTCGACCTCGCCCTCGGTGCCACGGGCCTCGCGCTCGTCCTCCTCCGACGTCGCTGGCCGCTGGGCGTGGCGGTCGTGCTGACCCTCGCCACCTGCGTGTCGGCGAGCGTCGCCGGACCGGCCACCCTGGCCGTGGTGTCCCTGGCCACCCGGCGCCGGGTCTGGCAGGTCGTCGCGGTCGGGGTCCTCACCGTGGTCTGCGCCCACGTCTTCGCCTGGTACTTCCGCCTGGTGGTGTCGGACCCCATCTGGATCGACGTCGTCACCAACATCGCCTTCGCCACGACGGTGCTCGCCTGGGGGATGTACGTCGGGTCCCGGCGCGAGCTGCTCTGGACGCTGCGGGAGCGTGCTCGGCGGGCCGAGACCGAGCAGGAGCTGCGGGTGGACCAGGCCCGCGGGGGCGAGCGTGCTCGCATCGCCCGCGAGATGCACGACGTGCTGGCACACCGGATCTCCCAGATCTCGATGCGCGCCGGGGCCCTCGCCTTCCGCGAGGACCTCGGACCCCGCCAGATGCGCGAGAACGCACGGGACATCCAGGCCAAGGCCAACGAGGCGCTGACCGACCTGCGGGTCGTGCTCGGCGTGCTGCGCGACAGCGACACCGGGGAGGCGCTGGACCGTCCGCAACCCACCCTGGTGGACCTCCCCGGACTGGTGGAGGAGGCGGCCGCGGGCGGGATGCACGTCGAGCACCGACTCGGGGTGGGCGCCCCCGACGGGGTGCCGCAGGCGGTGGGACGCACGGTCTACCGGATCGTGCAGGAGGGGCTCACCAACGCCCGCAAGCACGCCCCCGGCGCCCGGGCGGAGGTCACCATCTCGGGGTCCCCCGCGGAAGGCATCACGGTGCAGGTGCGCAACCCGCTCGGCTTCCCCGGGAATCCGACGACGCCCGGGGCCGGCCTCGGGCTGGTGGGCCTGGCCGAACGCACCGAGCTGCGCGGTGGCCGGCTCCGGCACGGTCCCGACGGCGCCGACTTCGTCCTCGAGGCATGGCTACCGTGGTCGCCGTGAACCCCGACGTGATCCGCGTGCTCGTCGTGGACGACGACCCCCTCGTGCGCTCGGCGCTCGGCCTGATGCTGGGCGGTCGCAGCGACCTCGAGATCGTGGGGGAGGCCGAGGACGGCGACGGGGCCGTGGCCACCGCCCACCGGCTCGACCCCGACGTGGTGCTGATGGACATCCGGATGCCGGGGCGCAACGGGCTGGACGCGACCCGGGCGCTGCAGGCCGAGACCGGTGCGCCGCGCGTGATCGTCCTGACCACCTTCGACGCCGACGACCACGTCGTGGACGCGGTGGCCGCCGGCGCCGACGGCTTCCTCCTCAAGGACACCGATCCCGGCGACATCGTCGACGCGATCCAGCGGGTGGCCGCCGGGGAGCCGATGCTGTCCCCCTCGGCGACGGCCTCCCTGATCCGTCGGGTGCGGACCTCGGACGCCCCCCGCGGGCGCCCGGAGGCGGCGGTCCGGCTCGCCGCGCTCACCGACCGGGAGCGGGACGTGGCCCTGGCCGTCGCTCGGGGCCTGAGCAACGCCGAGATCGCCCGCGACCTGTTCCTGTCGGTCCCCACCGTGAAGGCCCACGTGTCGCGCCTGTTCGACAAGCTGCGGGTGACCAACCGGGTGCAGATCGCGATCTGCGTCCACGAGGCCGGCCTGGTCTGAGTCCTCAGATCTCGAAGACGGCGCCGGTCCGGGCGAGGTCGATGGGGCCGTCGTAGGTCCCCCTGGCCTCCTGCCGGGCGACCTCGGGGTCGTGCCACGCCGGCACGTGGGTGAGCACCAGGCGCCGGGCCCCCGCCCGGGTGGCCGCCAGACCCGCCTGGCTGCCGGTGAGGTGCAGGTCCGGCGGGTTGTCGCGACCGTCGACGAAGGCGGCCTCGGCCAGGAACAGGTCGGCCCCGTCGGCGGCCTTCTCCAGGCCCTCGCAAGGTCCGGTGTCCCCCGAGTACGCCAGTACCCGCCCCCCGACCGTGATCCGCAGGGCGTAGGCCACCACGGGGTGGGCGACGCGTTGGGCCTCCACCGTGAACGGTCCGACGGAGATCGCCCCGTCGTAGCCCCGGAAGTCGAACTCCTCCCCCATCCCGGGCTCCGGCTCGAGGTCGTAGGCCCGGGCCATCCGCGCCGCAGTGCCCTCCGGGCCCCAGACGGGGATCTGCGGCGCCCGGCCCGAGGGGTGGTAGCGGCGGAGGACGTAGTAGCCACACAGGTCCAGGCAGTGGTCGGCGTGCAGGTGGCTCAGGAAGACGGCGTCGACGGCCAGGACGTCGGCGTACCGCTGCAGGACCCCCAGGGCCCCGTTGCCCAGGTCGAGGAGGATGCGCCAGGTGCGCTCGCCGCCGCTGCCGTCCGGCCCCTCGGCCTCGAGCAGGTAGCAGCTCGCCGGCGAGTCCGGCCCCGGGAACGACCCGGCGCAGCCGATGACCGTGAGCCGCATCCGCCCCGGGCCCGCACCCTCATCTGCCGCCATGCCGCACAAGGCTACTGGTCGTGGCCGCCCCGGTGGGTGCGAGAACCGTCACGTCGTCCGGTGCCGCCGGACCGGCGCCGGGGGGAGGCGCGGTCAGGCCCAGAGCTGGCCCTCGAGCTGGTCCTCCGCGTCGTCGAGGGTGCCCTCGTAGGCCCCGGTCGAGAGGTACTTCCAGCCACCGTCGGCGACGACGAAGGCGATGTCGGCGCTCTCCCCCGCGGCCACGGCCTTCTGCCCCTGGCGGAGGGCGGCGTGCAGGATCGCGCCCGTGGACACGCCGGCGAAGATGCCCTCGGCCGCCAGCAGCTCCCGGGTCCGGCGTACGGCGTCGCGGGGCCCCACGGAGAAGCGGGCGTCGATCAGCGACTCGTCGTACAGCTCCGGCACGAACCCCTCGTCGAGGTT
>CAZRKV010000279.1:0-3626 GCA_964600305.1 uncultured Nocardioides sp.
AGCGAGATCGCCGCGCAGTACACGGTGCTGCGTGCAGGCGGTCTCGACTACACCCCGGAGCCGTGGACCCCGGTGGACTCGCTGGCGTGGCTGAAGGCGATGGCGTGGGACCTGCGGGGCAACATGGCCGAGGAGATCGACCGGGTGATGCTCTCGGTCGACCACGGTCCAAAGCAGCTCCGCGAGCTCCACCCCGCCTACCCCTTCGACGAGCACGCCCCGATCGTGGGCCAGGGTCGGGTCATCGACGGCGCCTTCGAGCCCGACGCGGCCCGGGGCGGCACCCGCAACCCGCGTCGTCCCGCCTGGACCGCCGACCAGGTCGACCTGCTCGACGGGGTCGGCAGGACGGTCGAGCGGCTCCCGGCCCTGCTCGGCCGGGGCCGGGGCCTGGGGTCCAACAGCTGGGTGGTGGACGGCGACCACTCCGCCACCGGGTCGCCCCTGCTGGCCAACGACCCGCACCTGGGCACCAGTCAGCCGGGCATCTGGATGCAGATGGGGCTGCACTGCCGGGAGGTGAGTGACGCCTGTCCCTTCGACGTGGCCGGCTTCACCTTCTCCGGGCTCCCCGGGGTGGTGATCGGCCACAACGCCGACATCGCGTGGGGCTTCACCAACCTCGGTCCCGACGTGACCGACCTCTACCTCGAGCAGGTGCGGGGGCGCCACTGGCGCTACGACGACGGCTGGCGCGACCTCGAGATGCGCACGGAGACGATCCGGGTGCGCGACGCCCCGGACGTGGAGCTGCAGGTCCGCGAGACCGCCCACGGGCCGCTGATCTCCGACGTCTCGCAGGAGCTGAGCCGGGTGGGGGCCAACGCCCCCGCGCCCGGTGACGTCGACCGCGGCAACGGGTTCGCGGTCGCGCTGGCCTGGACCGCGCTGGATCCGGCCCCGACCGCGGACGCCATCTTCGCGCTGAACACCGCGAGCGACTTCGACGAGTTCCGGGCGGCGGCGTCGGCCTTCCACGTCCCGGCGCAGAACCTCGTGTACGCCGACCGGGCGGGCCACATCGGCTACCAGGCGCCCGGCGGGATCCCGATCCGCCAGTCCGGCAACGACGGCCGGATGCCCTCGGCGGGGTGGCTCCCGGAGAACGACTGGACCGGGGAGTACGTCCCGTTCGAGGCGCTCCCGTGGGTCCTGGATCCGGAGGAGGGGTTCGTCGTGACCGCCAACCAGGCGGTGGTCGGGCCCGGCTACCCCCATCACCTCACCGACGACTGGTCCCACGGCTACCGCTCCCAGCGGATCCGGGACCTGCTCGAGGGCGAGGGGGAGCTCTCGGTCGACGAGATGGAGCGGCTGCAGCTGGACGAGCACAACCCGATGGCGCCGGTCCTGGTGCCCTACCTGCTCGACGTCCTGGTGCACCGCCCCTACGTGCAGGAGGCGCAGGACCTGCTGGCCGACTGGGACTTCTCCCAGCCCGCCGGCTCCGCTGCGGCGGCCTACTACAACGCCGTGTGGCGCAACCTGCTCGAGCTCACCTTCCACGACCAGCTCCGGGAGGGCTACCGCCCCGACGGCGGGGACCGCTGGTTCGCGGTGGTCACGGACCTCCTGGAGGACCCCGGCAGCGACTGGTGGGACGACGTGGCCACCGACGGTGTGGGCGAGACCCGCGACGACGTGCTGCGCGAGGCGATGCTGCAGGCGCGCGACGAGCTGACCCGCACCCAGTCGGTGCATCCCGAGGAGTGGGAGTGGGGCCGGATGCACCGGATGGACCTGAGCGACAGCACGCTGGGGACCTCCGGCCTGGGGCCGGTCGAGGCGCTGGTCAACCGCGACGGCTACGAGGTCGGCGGCGGCACCTCGATCGTGAACGCCACCAGCTGGGAGGCCGAGGAGGGGTACGCCGTCACGGCGGCCCCCTCGATGCGGATGGTGGTCGACCTGGCCGACTTCGACCGCTCCCGGTGGGTCAACCTGACCGGCGTCTCGGGCCACCCCGTGTCCCCGCACTACGACGACCAGACCGACCTGTTCGTCGAGGGCGAGAGCCTGGCCTGGCCGTTCTCCCGCGCGGCCGTCGAGGAGGCGGCCGAGGACACGCTCACGCTCGACCCGCCCGAGGAGGAGTGAGCCTCAGCGTGGTCCACCGCGGAACCGGTGCAGGCCGTCCGGGGTCGCCGCCGCCGCCACCGGCCGGTCGTGCGCCTGCACGGGCACGGCACCGGGGGGCAGCACCTCGTCGTCGTAGAGCAGGGCGCAGGTGAACGTCCCCACCGGCACCCGGGCGAGCGCCCGGTCGTAGGAGCCCCCGCCTCGCCCCAGTCGCATCCCGGTGCGGTCCACCGCCAGCCCGGGCACCAGCACCGCGTCGGCCGTCGCCACCGCCTCCGGCTCCAGCCGCTCGCCCACCGGCTCCAGCAGCCCGCGGCGGGCGGGTGCCAGCGAACGCGGGCCGTGGTACGCCGCCCACGCGAGGTCGCCATCGGGCAGCAGCACCGGCAGCACCACCCGCTTGCCGGCCTCCCGCAGGCCCTCCAGCAGCGGACCCGTGCCCGGCTCGGAGCCGACCGAGACGTAGGCGGCCACGGTGGCGGCGCGGCGTACCTCCGGGGCGGCGAGCAGCACCTCCGCCAGCGCCCGTGCGGCCCGACCCACCTCGGCGAGTCCACGCCGGTGCCGGGTGGTCAGCAGCTGGTCGCGCAGGGAGATCTTGGCCCCGTCGACCGGCTCTCCGGGGGTCCCGCCCGGCGGGGGGCGATGTGTGTCTGGCACGCCACGAGCCTACGATCCGAGTATGACTTCCGCAGGCCTGCAGCGGGCACGCGCCAAGATGCACGAGGCGGGTGTCGACGACGTCGCGATCGACGTCTTCGCCCACTACTACCGCCAGCTCGAGGCCGGCGAGACGGGGATGATCCCGGAGGACTCGATCGAGCCCCTCGAGATGGAGTCGCTGGCCGACGTCGAGGTCCCGGAGGGCGCAGCCGCCGAGGCGATCCGGCAGACGGCGGTGATCAAGCTCAACGGCGGCCTCGGCACCTCGATGGGCATGGACCGGGCCAAGTCGTTGCTCTGCGTGCGCAAGGGGCTGTCCTTCCTCGACATCATCGCCCGCCAGGTGTTGCACCTGCGGGAGCGGTACGACGCCCCGCTGCCGCTGGTGCTCATGAACAGCTTCCGCACCTCCGCGGACACGATGGCCGCCCTGCGCCGGTACGACGATCCGTCCTGGGGTGGCTCCGGCCTGGCGGTCGAGGGGCTGCCGATGGAGTTCCTGCAGAACAAGGAGCCCAAGCTGCTGGCCAGCAACCTCGAGCCGGTCATCTACTCGCCCGACCCCACCCTGGAGTGGTGCCCCCCGGGCCACGGCGACATCTACACCGCCCTGCGGGGCAGCGGGATGCTGGGCCGGCTGCTCGAGGCCGGTTACCGCTACGCGTTCGTGTCCAACTCCGACAACCTCGGGGCGATCCCGGACGCACGGGTGGCCGGGTGGTTCGCGGAGTCGGGTGCGCCGTTCGCGATCGAGGCGGTGCGGCGTACCCCCTCGGACCGCAAGGGCGGGCACTTCGCGCGCCGCCGGTCCGACGGCCGGATCGTGCTGCGCGAGACCGCGCAGACGCCGAAGGAGGACCGCGAGGCGCTGGCGGACCTGGAGC
>CAZRKV010000280.1:0-1946 GCA_964600305.1 uncultured Nocardioides sp.
GGTCGGCGCCCTGCACCCGCTCCTTGGCGTACTCCAGCGCGTTGAGGTAGCCGGTCGACAGGGTGGCGATCGCCTTCGTGCCGACCATCATCCGGGCGTTCTCGATGACCTCGAACATCTGCGCGATGCCGTTGTGCACCTCGCCGAGCAGCCAGCCCTTGGCCGGCTCGCCGCCCCCGACCTGCGGGTCGCCGAAGGTGACCTCGCAGGTGTTGGAGACCTTGATGCCCATCTTGTGCTCGACGCCTGTGACGTAGACGCCGTTCCGCTCGCCGGTGAGCTCACCGGTCTCGTGGTCGAAGTGGTGCTCGGGCATCCAGAACAGCGACAGGCCCTTGGTGCCCGGCCCCCCCACGCCCTCGACGCCCTGCGGGCGGGCGAGGACGAGGTGCATGATGTTCTCGCTCATGTCGTGGGTGGCGGAGGTGATGAACCGCTTCACCCCGGTGATGTTCCACGAGCCGTCCTCGTTGGGGGTGGCCTTGGCGCGACCGGCGCCGACGTCGGAGCCGGCGTCGGGCTCGGTGAGCACCATGGTGCAGCCCCACTGGCGCTCGACCATGATCTGGGCGACCCGCTGGTCGCGCTCGTTGCCGTTGTTGTAGACGACTCCGGCGAAGGGGGCGCCCGCGCCGTACATCCAGATCGGGGCGTTGGCGCCGAGCACCATCTCGCCGATCGCCCAGTTCAGGCTGGAGGGGGCCGGCGTGCCGCCGAGCTCCTCACGGATCTGCAGCCGCCAGAACTCCGCGTCCATCCAGGTCTGGTAGCTGGCCTTGAACGACTCGGGGACCGGGGCCGAGTGGGTCTCGGGGTCGAAGACCGGCGGGTTCCGGTCGCTGTCCTCGTAGGACGCGGCCAGGTCCTCGCGGGCCAGGCGGTCGACCTCGGCCAGCACCTCCCGGGCGGTCTCGGGGTCCACCTCCGCGAAGGGGCCCTGGCCCAGGACCTCGTCGCGGCCGAGGACCTCGAAGAGGTTGAACTCGATGTCGCGCAGGTTGTTCTTGTAGTGGCTCACTGATCCACCTTCTCCGTTCCAGGTACCGGGACCTTGCTCCGGTCCGTCAGGGGCGTGCCGGCCGGGATGCCGAGCGATCCTCTACTGGCCAGTAACAACCATACTCCCCCGCGGCGGCCCGCCGCGCAAGACACCGGGGCACCCGGTGGCGTCGGTGTGGCACCCCTCACGGTCGCGACCCTGACAACGAGAACGTGTTCTCGTAGGATCCCGGGCATGTCGACCTCCCGATCCACCGGCGAACCGACCGCCGGTTCCACCTCCGGCGCCATCACCTCGGACCGGGTCGTGTGGCGTGCCCCGGACGGGGAGCACCCCGCCCGGCGAGCCTCGCAGCGCTCCTACTCCGCGGTCGCGAAGGGGGATCTCGAGGAGTGGCTGGGGGTGTACGCCGAGGACGCCGTGATCGAGGACCCGGTGGGTCCGTCGATGTTCGACCCGGAGGGGCGCGGACACCACGGACACGACGGGATCCGCGCGTTCTGGGGGAGCGCGATCGCGCCGGTCAGTGCCTTCCGCTTCACCATCGACGACTCCCACGCCAACGGCGCCACGTGCGCCAACGTCGGCACCATCACCACGACGTTCCCCGACGGCGGCACCGTCGACACCGACCTGGTGATGGTCTACACCGTCGGCGACGACGGGCTGGTCACCTCGATGCGGGCCTTCTGGGAGCCCGAGCGCGCGATGGCGACGTACCGCCAGCCCTGACCCGCCGAGGAGTCACGAATGCCCTCCCTGGGCACGCCGAGGAGTCACGAATGCCCGGTCACGGGGCGGCCCGCGGGTGCAGCCAGTCCAGGAGCGGCCGCATCGCCCGCCAGTCCGCGCGCACCCGGTCGACCAGCGCCGGGTCGTCGAGTCCCTCGAAGCCGTAGTGCCGCCCGGCCACCAGCTGCTTGTGGCGCAGCAGGGCGATCCTCGG
>CAZRKV010000280.1:2046-3588 GCA_964600305.1 uncultured Nocardioides sp.
CGGTCGTCGTCGATCGCGTGCCGGATCCGGGCGAGCTGGGCGGAGTCGGCGTCGTAGATCCCGGCCGCCACCCGCATGCCGGGGGCGGCGATCTCGACGTACCAGCCGGTGCGCGGCGCCACGGCGACGAAGGCGCCCTGGTGGGTCTTGTACGGCGACTTGTCCTTCGCGAAGCGCACGTCCCGGTGCGGGCGGAAGACCTTGGCCTCCCCGAACTCCGCCCCCAGCTCGGCGCACAGCGCGATCATCGGCGCCCGCACGCACGCGTCGTACGTCGCCCGGTGCTCGGTGAAGAAGGCCCGGGTGTTCTCGACCTCCAGGTCGTCGTAGAAGTCCAGCGCCTGCTCGGGGAAGCCGGTGAAGCCGTCCATGCCTGCATAATGCCCGCGATGGGTGCGGACGAGCTGCCCGACCACGTCGTGGCGGCTGCACGGGAGGGGGACCAGGCGGCCTGTGCCCGGATCTGGCACGCACTGGCCCCGCGGGTGGCCGGCTACCTGCGCAGCCGCGGGGCGCAGGACGCCGAGGACCTGACCAGCGAGGTCTTCCTGGCCGTCTTCCGCGCCATGCCGGACTTCGACGGTGGAGCCGGCCCGCTGACGGCGTACACCTTCACCGTGGCGCAGCGCCGGCTGGTGGACCAGTGGCGGCGGGACGGGCGACGGCCCGACGCGGTCCCGTGGTCGGAGGAGCGCGACCACCGCACGAGCGACAGCGCGGAGGACCTGGCGCTCGCGCGGGCCGAGCCGGCCCGGGTGGAGGCCCTCCTCGCCGACCTCACCGAGGAGCAGCGGGAGGTGCTGGCGCTGCGGATCCTGGGTGACCTGACCGTCGAGCAGGTCGCCCGCGTCGTCGGTCGGCGGCCGGGCGCGGTCAAGGCGCTGCAGCGGCGCGGACTGGCCGTGCTGCGGAAGAAGTTCCACGGGACCCGTACCCCTGTGCGGGTCCCGGGCGATGACAGGGAGTGAGATGGAACAGCGACTGACCGACGCCGAGATCGACGCCGTGCTCCGGGGCGAGCTGCCCCCGGGCCGCGACGACCTGGCGCCGATGGTCGACGCCGTCGCGGCGGCCCGCGGTTCCGTCTCCGCGCCGGCTCCCTCCCCGGAGCTGGCTGCGTTCCTCGGCTCCGACATCCCGGTCGGAGCCGCTGTCCCTGTCAGCAACGCCGCCGCCACGGCGGTGCACCAACAGGCCACGCCCCCCCAGGGGAAGGTGGGCGTGGCCCCGAGAAAGAGGGTTCGCATGTTCTTGGAGTGGCTTGCCGGACTGGGTCTCGCGGCGAAGGCCGCGCTGGGCACCAGCGTCGCGGTCGCCAGCATCGGGACGGCCGGCCTCGCCGGCGCCCTGCCCGAGTCCGCCCAGGACGCGTTCGACCGGTCGGTGCCCGGTGTGACCGAGGTCGACGAGGTCGAGCGCGACGAGGCCGAGGGCGACGGTGCCGAGGACGCCGAGCGCGGCGGCGTCGACCGTGAGGACTCGCCCGCGGTCGACCCGGCCGAGGCCCCGTCGGTGCCGGACAACGCCAGCGAGCAGGGCCAG
>CAZRKV010000281.1:0-3579 GCA_964600305.1 uncultured Nocardioides sp.
CGAGTTCGTGGTCGACGCCAGCGGCACCCGCGCCGTCCACCGCGCACCACCCGACACCACCGGCTGCCTACGAAGACCGGGCGCGGCCTGAGTCAGCGGACCCACTGCAGGGAGGCGTCGCGTGCTGCCTCGACCTGCGATCCGCTGACCCGCCGGGACATCCGGCGCAGGACCACGGCGTGTCTCCTCCGGGCTGGCGCGGCGACGCGGCCCTGCCCCTGCACCTGCTGGCGGCGACGAACCTGGTCCTGCTCTGCACGGTGTGGTCCGTGGCGAACCCGGTCGCCACCCGGCGTTCCTGACTCCGGGACCGCTCCGGCGGCGTACGCTGTGGCTCGATCCGCCGACAGCGACCGAGCAGGTGAGATGAGCCAGAGCAGCGACCACGGGGCCAGTCACGGGGCCAGTCACGGGGCCGACGCACCCACCGCCGTCATCGGGGCGGGCGTGATGGGGGAGGCGCTGCTCGCCGGCCTGCTGGCCGCGGGACACCGGCCCGAGCAGCTCCTGGTCGGCGAGAAGCGGACCGAGCGCGCTGCCGAGCTGCGCGAGCGCCACGGCGTGCGCGTCGTCCCCAACGCCGAGGCGGCCTCCGGGGCGGGCACCATCCTGCTCGTCGTCAAGCCGGCCGACGTGGAGGCCGTGCTCGAGGAGATCTCGCCACACCTCGGCGCCGGCCAGCTGCTGGTCTCGCTCGCCGCCGGGATCACGATCGGGTACGTCGAGGAGCGCGTCCCCGACGGGGTGGCCGTCGCCCGCGTCATGCCGAACACCCCGGCCCTGGTGGGCGAGGGGATGCTCGTGCTCTCCCCGGGGAGCCACTGCGACGACGCCCGGGCCGACGAGGCGGAGGCCCTGCTGGCCCCGATGGGCCGCGTCGTCCGGGTGCCCGAGAAGCAGCAGGACGCCGTGACGGCGATCAGCGGGTCGGGGCCGGCGTACGTATTCCTCGTGGCCGAGTCCCTGATCGAGTCCGGGGTGCACCTGGGCCTGCCCCGGGACGTCGCGACCGAGCTCGCCGTGCAGACGTTGTCCGGGGCCTCGCGGATGCTGCGCGAGACCGGCGAGCACCCCACGAGGCTGCGGGAGGGCGTGACCTCACCCGGCGGCACCACGGCCGCCGCCCTCCGGCAGCTGGAGGAGCACGGCCTGCGGACCGCGTTCCTGTCGGCCACCGAAGCGGCCCGGGACCGCTCCCGCGCACTCGCGCGCGGTGAGTGATCCGTAGGCTCCCCCCATGACCAGCTGCGGTGGCCGGCGAACGGTGGTCTACGACGACGCCTGGACCCACTACGACTTCGGTGCCTCGCACCCGATGTCGCCGGTGCGGCTCGACCTGACGATGCGCCTGGCCGAGGCGCTGGGCGTGACCGGCGGGACTGACGGGATCGAGGTCGTGTCGGCGGAGATGGCCACCCGCGAGCAGATCGCCACGGTGCACGAGCAGGGGCTGATCGACGCCCTGGAGCGGATGGGCACCCAGGGTGGCAGCGACCTCCAGCGCGGGCTCGGCAGCGACGACAACCCCGTCTTCCCCGACATGCACCTGGCCGGCGCCCAGGTGGTCGGTGCCACGGTCGAGGCGGCCCGCCGGGTCTGGGAGGGCGACTCGATCCACAGCTGCAGCATCGCCGGCGGGCTGCACCACGGCATGCCCGACCGCTCCAGCGGCTTCTGCATCTACAACGACGTCGCGGTGGGCATCCAGTGGCTGCTCGACCAGGGGGCCGAGCGGGTCGCCTACGTCGACGTCGACGTCCACCACGGCGACGGCGTCGAGCGGATCTTCTGGAACGACCCGCGGGTGCTGACCATCTCCCTGCACGAGACCGGTCAGATGCTCTTCCCCGGCACCGGCTTCCCGCCGGACCTCGGGGGGCCCGACGCCGAGGGCAGCGCCGTGAACCTCGCGCTCCCCCCGGGCACGTCCGACGCGGGCTGGCTGCGGGCCTTCCACGCCGTGGTGCCGCCGATCCTGCGCGAGTGGCGGCCGCAGGTGCTGGTGACCCAGCACGGGTGCGACTCCCACATCGAGGACCCGCTGGCGCACATGATGCTGACCGTGGACGGGCAGCGGGCGGCGTACCTCGCGCTGCACGACCTCGCCCACGAGCTCTGCGAGGGACGGTGGGTGCCCACCGGCGGTGGCGGGTACGCCATCGTCGACGTGGTCCCGCGGGCGTGGACCCACCTGCTCGCGATCGCCGCCGGCTCCCCCCTGGATCCCGCGACCGAGACCCCGCAGGGGTGGCGGGACCACGTGCGGACCCGGCTGGGGCGCACCGCGCCGTTCCGGATGACCGACGGCCGCACCCCGGCCTGGCGCGCGTGGGAGGACGGGTACGACCCCGACACGTGGTTGGACCGCTCGATCCAGGCCACCCGGACCGCGGCCTTCCCGCTGCACGGGATGGATCCCGTCCTCTGAGGCGCTCCTCCCGGGCCCGGAGTCAACCGACACGCCTGAGGAATCGGTAAAAACATGCGCCAGCCCTTCCCCACGCGTCACTCGTGGCTCTAGGCTGCTTCTGAGCAGGTGTACGTGCCACCGGGGGGATGGTCCGGTCGTGCACTCGACGAGAAAGTGAAGTGAGCCATGGCCGAGAACCCCGGGGGAGGCGACATCTCCGACGTCAAATTCCTGACCGTCGCGGAGGTCGCGACGATGATGCGGGTATCGAAGATGACCGTCTACCGCCTGGTGCACAGCGGGGAGCTGCCCGCGGTGCGTGTGGGCCGCTCCTTCCGCGTGACCGAGGACGACGTCAACGCCTACGTGCGCAAGAGCATCTACGACGCCGGCTGAGGTCCTCGCCCACGGGTCGACGGGGCAGGCGACGGGTAGCGGATTCTGCTGCCCCGCGTGCGGCCGATAGGCTGGACGCCGGGCCGCGGCCCGTCCGCACCGACACACCTGAGAGGTAGCCCGTGGGATCTGTCATCAAGAAGCGGCGCAAGCGCATGGCCAAGAAGAAGCACCGCAAGCTGCTGAAGAGGACGCGCGTGCAGCGCCGCAAGCTCGGCAAGTGAGGCGGAGCCGCGGTGACGGTGCAGTGATGGTGACGGTGACGGGACCATGACGAGGGACGCGAACGGCAAGGTCGTCCTGGTCACGGGAGTCTCCCGGGACCTGGGCCGCCGCTTCGCGCGCGCCGCCGCGGCCGACCCCGCGGTCAGCCGGGTCATCGGCGTCGACGTCGTCCCGCCCCGCGGTGACATCGGTGAGGTGTCCTTCGTGCGGGCCGACATCCGCACCCCGGTGATCGCGAAGGTGATCGAGCGCGAGGACGTCGACACCGTCGTCCACATGAGCGTCATCTCCACCCCCGGCAGCGCCGGGGGGCGGTCGACGATGAAGGAGCTCAACGTCATCGGGACGATGCAGCTCCTGGCCGCCTGCCAGAAGTCGCAGTCCGTGCAGGACGTGGTGGTGAAGTCGACCACCACCGTGTACGGCGCCAGCAGCCGCGACCCGGCGATGTTCACCGAGGAGATGCAGCCCGAGCGGCCGCCGCGGTCCGGGTACGGCAAGGACGCGCTGGAGGTCGAGGGATACGTCCGTGGCTTCGCCCGGCGCCG
>CAZRKV010000282.1:0-2096 GCA_964600305.1 uncultured Nocardioides sp.
GCCGTGCCCTCGAGGTGGCCGACCACGGCTACATCATGGAGCAGGGCCGGATCGTCCTGGAGGGCTCGGCGGCGGACCTGCGGGAGAACCCGGACGTCAAGGAGTTCTACCTCGGCCTCGGCGAGGAGGGCGGGCGGAAGAGCTACCGCGACGTCAAGCACTACAAGCGCCGCAAGCGCTGGCTGTGAGGGACGCGCTGTGACGGACGGGACGCGGCCCGCGACGAAGGGGGACGGCATGTCGATCGAGGCGGCGCTGGCGCGCCACACCGAGCAGCAGGGCCTGGACCAGGCGGTGACCGACCTGGTCGCCCGGGCCGCCCGGGTGCCGGGGTTCGCGCGCCGGCTCGAGCAGGCCGGCACCGGCCCGGACCGGATCGCCGGCGTCGCGGACCTCGCGACGATCCCGGTGCTGACCAAGGACGACATGGTCGACCTGCAGCGCGCGGACCCGCCGTACGCCGGCCTGCTGGCCGAGGACGCCCGGGTGCTGCGGATGTTCCAGTCGCCGGGGCCGCTCTACGAGCCCCAGCTCGCCGGGGCGGACTGGCGGTGGGGCCAGGCCCTGTCCGCGATGGGGGTCGGTGGGGGGGACGTGGTCCTCAACTGCTTCGGGCACCACCTCTCCCCGGCGGGCGCGATGATGGAGCAGGGGGCCCACGCGGTCGGCGCGGCCACCGTCCCCGCCGGCATCGGCAACCAGGACCTGCAGGTGCAGGCGATCGCCGACCTGGGGGTCACCGCCTACACCGGCCTCCCCAGCTACCTCAAGTCCCTGGTGGAGCGGTACGACGCCGCCGGGCACGCCCGGGACCACTGGCGGCTGTCGAAGGCCCTGGTCACCGCCGAACCGCTGCCCGACAGCCTGCGTGCGGAGCTGGAGCAGCGCGTGGGGACGGTCCGGATGGCCTACGGCACCGGCGAGACCGGGCTCCTGGCCCACGAGACCGGCGACGGGGCGGGGCTGGTCCTGGCGGACGGGGTGCTGGTGCAGGTCTGCGACCTCGACACCGACGAGCCAATCCTCGACGACCGCGAGGGGCAGGTCGTGGTGACCGTGCTGCGGCCCGACTACCCGCTCGTGCGGTTCGGCACCGGCGACCTCTCCGGGTGGATGCTCGGCCCCGACGGGACCCCGCGGCTCCGGGGGGTGCTGGGCCGGGTCGGCGCCGCCGTCAAGGTGAGGGGCATGTTCCTGCACCCGGCCCAGGTCGCCTCGGTGATGGCCGACGTGGCCGGGGTGTCCGGCTACCGGTTCGTCATCGGACGCTCCGACCACGTGGACCGCCTGCGCTGCGAGGTGGTGCCCGACGGCAGCGTCGCCGAGACCGTCCTGGTCCCCGACCTCGCCACGCGGGTGCGCGAGGGCCTCCGCTTCCGTGCCGACGTGGTCGTGGTCGATGACGACGACCTCACCCCCGGCGACGGCGTCCTGGTCGACACCCGCGACTGGGCCTGACCCGCCGAACCGGCCCTCAGCCCACCCGGGCGGGCTCGAGGCCCGCCTCGAGCCGCCTCCGGGCCCGGTCGAAACCGACCCCGCTGGCGGCGAGGGCGAGGCCGAGCACGACGAACAGCCATGCCCCGGTCATGATCGTCGAGAACACCGCGAACGCCTGGAACGTCGTGAACAGCACCAGGGCCGCGAGGGCCGACCAGGTCAGGAACGGTACGTCGCGCAGGATGCCCAGCGCCGCGACACCGCCGGCGACCAGGACGTAGACGAGCACGCTGGTGACCGCCTGCGCCACGTCGGACGCCGTCACCTCGGCGCCAGCACCGTCCCGCGGCCACCACAGCAACGCGGTACCGGCGGCGGTGGCTCCGGCCGCGGCGACGCCCTCCCACCGGGCCCGGCCCCGGCCGAGGACCAGGGCGGTGAGCACGACGCCCGCCGTGAGCGCGACCGCCACCACGAGCGCGGCGCCGGGGCGCGCCTGCTCGAGGCCCAGCTCCGGGATGGCGGCGATGAAGAGCCCGGCCAGGACCACGACCCCGCCCACGCTGCGCCACGTCGCGGCGAAGGCGCTCGGACGGGAGCGGGCGTGCAGCGTCCCCAGCGACGTGGCGACGGTTCCGGCCAGCAGCAGGCCCAGC
>CAZRKV010000282.1:2196-3578 GCA_964600305.1 uncultured Nocardioides sp.
CAGGCCCAGCGGCGGGCGCCGATGGGGTGCCGCCCCTGGGGTGCCGACCCGTGGTCCATGGGCCCAGCATGATGGTCCGGCGGCGGCGCCGCACGGCTTTCCCCGCTCCCCGTAGCCTCGGTCCGGTGACCGACGTACTCCTCGCCACGTCCCGCGCCCTGCCCGAGGGGGAGCCGGCCCACGAGGTGCTCGACCGGGCGCTCGCGGACCGCGGCCTCACCGCGTCCTGGGCGGTCTGGGACGACCCCGGGGTCGACTGGGCGGGGGCGCCGCTGGTGGCCGTGCGGTCGACGTGGGACTACACCCGGCGCCCGGAGGAGTTCCTCCGCTGGGCCCGGGACGTCGCCGCACGCACCCGCCTGCTCAACGGGGCCGACGTGTTCGCCTGGAACCACGACAAGCGCTACCTCACCGAGCTGGACGGGGTGCCCGTGGTGCCGACCCGGCTGGCCGGTACGCCGGCCGAGCTCGCCGCCGCCGCGGCGGCGTGGGGTCGGTGCGTGGTCAAGCCCCGGGTGGGCGCCGGCGGGGCCGGGGTCTGGGTGCTCGGGGAGGAGGCCGCCGCCGGGCTGCCGGACGAGCCGCCGACGCCCGGGCCCTGGGTGGTCCAGCCCCTCGTCGAGTCGGTGCGCACCACGGGCGAGGCCTCGGTCTTCGTGCTCGGCGGCATACCCGGTGAGCGGGTCGACAAGCTCCCGGGGGAGGGGCGGATCCTCGTCCACCCCCGGCACGGCGGCCGCTACCGGGCCGCCCCCGCCGACCCGGCGACCACCTCGCTGGCGCTGCGGGCGATGGCCGCGGTCGGGGAGCGGTTCGGGCGCCCGGTCGACTACGGTCGGGTGGACATGATGGCCTCCTCCGAGGGCGGTGAGGACGGCTGGATGGTCAGCGAGGTGGAGCTGATCGAGCCCGGCCTCTACCTGGACGTGGCCCCGGCCACGGCGACGGCGTACGCCGACCTGCTTGCACTCACCATGGGCGAGTGCTAAACATGAGGCTGGCACTCTCGACCCGAGAGTGACAACACGGATCGGTGGGTTGAGGCCCGCAGCGCCGGTGGGAAGGGTCCGCCGGGACAGCCGGGTCGTCCGTCGCGGGCAACGCACCGGCCGCACGAACTCTGAGAAGGACCGCAGGAGTCATGTCGAAGCTCATCGCTTTCAACGAGGAGGCCAGGCGCGGCCTCGAGCGTGGAATGAACACGCTCGCGGACGCCGTCAAGGTCACCCTCGGTCCCAAGGGACGCAACGTCGTCCTCGAGAAGAAGTGGGGCGCTCCCACGATCACCAACGACGGTGTGAGCATCGCCAAGGAGATCGAGCTCGAGGAGCCCTACGAGAAGATCGGCGCCGAGCTGGTCAAGGAGGTCGCCAAGAAGACCG
>CAZRKV010000283.1:0-3574 GCA_964600305.1 uncultured Nocardioides sp.
TTGCCGACCAGGTCGGCGCCGACGTCGGCGGCCTTGGTGAAGATGCCGCCGCCCACCCGCATGAACATCGCCAGCAGGGCGGCCCCGAAGCCGAAGCCCTCGAGCACGTGGGCGGCCTCGTCCTTGAACAGCAGCACCACGACGCTGGCCCCCAGCAGTCCCAGCCCCACGGTGGCCATGCCGACCACGGCCCCGGTGCGGAAGGCGGTGTTCATCGCGGGGTCACGGCCCGCGTCCTGGGCACCGGCGGCGACCCGGACGTTGGCCCGCACGGCCAGCCACATGCCCAGGTAGCCGATCGCCCCGGAGAACCCGGCGCCGACCAGGAAGAAGATCGAGCGCCCGATCCGCACCGCCCAGTCGTCCGCGGGCAGCGCCAGCAGCACCACGAAGGCCACGGCGGCGAAGACGGCGAGCGTCCGGAACTGGCGGGTCAGGTAGGCGTTCGCCCCCTCCTGCACCGCAGTCGCGATCTCCTGCATCCGCCCGGTGCCCTCCGCGGCACCGAGCACCTGACTGCGGAACATCGCCGCCATCCCCAGCGCCGCGATCGCGATCACCGCGATCACGATCACCAGTACCTGGTTGCCCCCCGAGAGGTCGACGACGTACGGCGCCACGCCCATGAGCCACTCCTGCGGTGTGATCCAGCCAACAACGACTGGGCCGGAGTGTACGCACAATCACACCCCGGGGAGCCACCTGGGCCTGCGGCGGCGTGGGTCGCCCGCGGGAGCGGGCGGGATCTCACTCCGCGGGGATGGCGTCCACGGAGTCGTGGATCGTGAAGACCTTGGCTAGCCCGGTGATCCGGAAGATCTTCAGCAAGCGGTCCTGGCTGCACACGATCTCCAGCGAGCCGTCGTGGGCCCGGACCTTCTTCAACCCGCCGACGAGCACCCCGAGGCCGGTCGAGTCGAGGAACTCCACGCCCTCCATGTCGAAGACGATGTGGTGGACGCCCTCGCCGACGAGCTCGGTGATCAGGTCACGGAGCTTGGGAGCGGTGTACACGTCGATCTCGCCGCCCACCTCCACGACGGTGCGGCCACCGACCTCCCGAGTGGTGAGTGTCAGGTCCACTGCAGCTCCTCGATCACGCGTACACGTCGCGGACCCCTCGGGTCCACCAATATGAAACCACGTCGCCGTGGGGTGCCGCATGGTCGCCCGGGTGTCGGCCCGGATTTGGACTGCGCCGTTGTCGGGTCCGTTTGCCAGACTCGGGCACGTGAGCGCCGTTCCCCTCCCCCACCCCCCACGGGTCCCCGACCTGGTGGACCGCGTCATCGGGGTGCCGGGCCGGCACGACCGGCTCACCCACCTCGAGGTGCTCCCGCCCCGCGAGGGCCGGGTCGCGGACTGGCCGGCCTGGGTCCCCGAGGAGGTCCGTGCGGCCTTCGTCGCCGCGGGTGTCGAGCGACCCTGGCGCCACCAGGCCGTCGCGGCCGACCTCGCCCACGCCGGCCACCACGTCGTCGTCGCGACCGGCACCGGCTCCGGCAAGTCGCTGGCCTACCAGCTGCCGACGCTCTCCACGATCCGGGAGGCGCGGGCCGGCCGCTCGCGGCGGGGGGCCACGGCGCTCTACCTCGCCCCGACCAAGGCCCTGGCCCACGACCAGCTCGCCAGCCTGCGCGGGCTGGACATCGACGTGCGCGCGGCCACCCACGACGGTGACAGCAGCCGCGAGGAGCGCGTCTGGGCCCGCGACCACGCGGAGTACGTCCTCACCAACCCGGACATGCTGCACCGGTCGTTGCTGCCCCGGCACCGGCAGTGGCACGCGTTCCTGTCGTCCCTGCGCTACGTCGTGGTCGACGAGGGCCACCACTACCGGGGCGTGTTCGGGGCGCACGTCGCCCATGTCCTGCGCCGGCTGCGGCGGGTCTGCGCGCTGCACGGCGCCGAGCCCACCTTCGTGCTCGCCTCCGCGACCATGGCCGACCCCGAGGTGGCGGCCGAGCGCCTCACCGGCCACGAGGTGACCGCGGTGACCCGGGACGACGCCCCGCGGGGCCAGGTCTCCCTCGCGCTGTGGGAGCCTGCCTTCACCTCCCGCGCCGGTGAGCACGGTGCGCCGGTACGCCGGGCTGCCTCCTCGGAGGCCGCCGACCTGCTCACCGACCTGGTGGTCGAGGGCGTGCGCACGTTGGCCTTCGTGCGGTCCCGGCGGGCCGCCGAGCAGGTGGCGGTGACCGCCGCCGGGTCGCTCGGCGAGGTGGACGCCTCCCTCGCCAACCAGGTCGCCTCCTACCGCGGCGGCTACCTCCCCGAGGAGCGGCGGGGGATCGAGGACGACCTGCGCTCGGGGCGGCTGACCGGCCTGGCTGCCACCAACGCCCTCGAGCTCGGCATCGACGTGCAGGGGCTGGACGCGGTGCTGATGGCCGGATTCCCCGGCACCCGCGCCGCGATGTGGCAGCAGGTGGGCCGAGCCGGGCGCGCCGGCCAGGACGCGCTGGCCTTCCTCATCGCCCGCGACGACCCCCTGGACACCTACCTCGTCCACCACCCCGACGCGCTCCTGGGCCGGCCGGTGGAGGCGACGGTCTTCGATCCCCAGAACCCCTACGTGCTGGGACCCCACCTGTGCGCCGCGGCCGACGAGGCACCGCTGTCCGAGGCCGACCTCGAGCTCTTCGGGCCCGGCTCGCGCCCGGCCGTGGAGGCGTTGACGGACGCGGGCCTGCTGCGGCGCCGCCCGCGCGGCTGGTTCTGGACCGATCCCCGACGACCCAGCGGCCTGGCCGACCTCCGCTCCACCGGGGGCCCACCGGTGCAGCTGGTGGAGGAGGACACCGGCCGCGTGGTGGGCACCGTCGATGCGGCCAGCGCCCACGGCACCGCCCACCCGGGGGCCGTCTACGTGCACCGCGGTGAGACCTGGCTGGTGCGCGAGCTGGACCTCGACGACCACGTCGCGACGATCGCGTCGGCGCCCCTCGACTACTCCACGAGCGCCCGCGAGCTCACCGAGATCAGCATCGTCCGGGAGCTGGAGCACCGCAGCTGGGGTGACTGCCGGCTGTCGCTGGGCGAGGTGGACGTGAGCCACCAGGTGGTGTCCTACCTCAAGCGCCGCCAGCCCGGTGGCGAGGTGCTCGGCGAGGAGCGGCTGGACCTGCCCCGCCGCACCCTGCGCACCAGCGCGGTGTGGTGGACCGTCCCCGACGAGGCGCTGGCCGAGGCCGGCCTCGACGAGGCCGACCTCCCCGGGTCCGCCCACGCCGCCGAGCACTGCTCGATCGGGCTGCTGCCCCTGTTCGCGACCTGTGACCGGTGGGACATCGGCGGGGTCTCGACCGCGTCCCACCCCGACACCGGCCGGCTCACCGTCTTCGTGCACGACGGCCACCCGGGCGGTGCCGGCTTCGCCGAGCGGGGCTTCGCCGTGGCCCGCGAGTGGCTGGCCGCCACCCTGGCGACGATCGAGGACTGCCGCTGCCCCGAGGGGTGTCCCTCGTGCATCCAGTCCCCCAAGTGCGGCAACCAGAACCACCCCCTGGACAAGGGGGGCGCGGCCCGGCTGCTGCGGGTGCTGCTCGGGGCCTGACGCCCGGGGACCCCTAGG
>CAZRKV010000284.1:0-3563 GCA_964600305.1 uncultured Nocardioides sp.
CGCTCATCTCGGTGGCGATGATCATCGCCAGCGTGGTCTTGCCCAGCCCGGGAGGACCCGAGAGGAGCACGTGGTCGGGGGTGCGTCCGCGCTGGCGCGCGGCCTCCAGGACCAGGCCCAGCTGTTCGCGGACCCGGACCTGCCCGATCACCTCGTCGAGGGTGCGCGGACGCAGGGCGGCCTCGACCGCACGGTCGTCCCCCTCGGCCTCCGCGCTGGTGAGGGTGCGCAGGTGCGCCTCCTCGGCCTCGGAGAACTGGTCGGTGGCGGCGGCGTCGTCGTGCATCTCAGGCCTTGCTCAGGGTGCGCAGCGCCGCGCGCAGCAGCGCCGCGACGTCCGGCTGGTCGGTGGTGTCGTGGGCCTCGTCGGCGGCGACGGCCTCGACCGCCTTGTCCGCCTCCTTCGCCGACCAGCCGAGGCCGAGCAGGCCCTGGGTGACCTGCTGCTTCCAGGGGGCCTCGGTGGTCCGGGGAGCGGGCTGGGCCGGGGAGGCGGACACCGGCGGACCGAGCCGGTCGCGCAGCTCGAGGATGATCCGCTGCGCGCCCTTCTGCCCGATCCCCGGCACCCGGGTCAGGGTCTTGACGTCCTCACCGGCGACCGCGCGGCGCAGGTCGTCCGGGGCGAGCACCGCCAGCATGGCCTGGGCGAGCTTCGGCCCGACCCCGCTGGCGGTCTGGAGGAGCTCGAAGGTGGACTTCTCGTCCTCGTCGGCGAAGCCGAACAGGGTCATCGAGTCCTCGCGGACGACCATCGAGGTGGCCACGGTCGCCTCGGCGCCGGAGCGGAGTCCGGCGAGCGTCCCGGGGGTGCACATCACCTCGAGGCCGACACCCCCGACCTCGACGACGGCGCTGGAGAGGTTCACCGCGGCGACCGTGCCGCGGACGTAGGCGATCATGCTCTGCTCCTCGGTCCGGGGGCCCCGGGTCGGCCGGTCCTGCCGGGACGGGTGGCCCTCGATGTGGTGCTCCCGCCGGCCGCGGCGACCGCGGCCTGGAGCCGGTCCTGCGCTCCCCCGCGCCAGATGTGGCAGATGGCGAGCGCGAGCGCGTCGGCGGCGTCGGCGGGCTTGGGGGCCGCATCGAGCCGCAGCAGGCGCGTCACCATCGCCCCCACCTGGGCCTTGTCGGCGCGCCCGTTGCCCGACACCGAGGCCTTGACCTCGCTGGGGGTGTGGGTGGCGACGGGGATCCCGCGTCGTGCCGCCGCGACCAGGGCGATCCCGCTGGCCTGGGCGGTGCCCATGACCGTGCTCACCGAGGACCGCGCGAAGACCCGTTCGACCGCGACCGCGTCGGGGGCGTACTCGTCGAGCCAGGCGTCGATGCCCCGCTCGATGGTCACCAGCCGCTCGGCGACGGGGACGTGGGCGGAGGTGCGCACGACGTTGACGTCGACCAGGTCCAGCTGGCGCCCGATCTGCCCCTCGACCACCCCCATGCCGCACCGGGTCAGGCCGGGGTCGATCCCGAGCACGCGCATGCGGGGCCCTTCCGTCGTCCGAACACCTGTTCGGAGGCTAACAGTCGGGTGACGGGGTCCGGCGACCCGACACGCGGGCGGGTCGCCGTCCCGGCCGGTCCCGGGCTCAGGCGTCGAGCTCGGCCATGACCGCGTCGGGGACGTCGAAGTTGGCGTAGACGTTCTGCACGTCGTCGAGGTCCTCCAGGGCCTCGATCAACCCGAAGACCTTGGTCGCCTGGTCCCCGTCGAGCTCGACCTGCATGTCGGGCAGGAAGGAGTTCTCCGCCGAGTCGTAGTCGATGCCCGCGCCCTGGAGCGCCGTACGCACCTCGACGAGGTCGGTCGCCTCGCAGACCACCTCGAAGGCCTCCCCCAGGTCGTTGACGTCCTCGGCGCCCGCCTCGAGCGTCGCCTCGAGCAGGTCGTCCTCGGTGACCGTGCGCCCCTCCTGCTCCTTGGGCACCACCACGACGCCCTTGCGGTGGAAGAGGAAGGACACCGAGCCCGCGTCGGCGAGGGTGCCGCCGTTGCGAGTCATCGCGGTGCGCACCTCCATGGCCGCGCGGTTCTTGTTGTCGGTGAGGCACTCGACGAGCAGGGCGACCCCGGCGGGGCCGTAGCCCTCATACATCAGGGTCTCGTACTCGGCACCGCCCGCCTCGGCACCCGATCCGCGCTTGACCGCGCGCTCGATGTTGTCGTTGGGCACCGAGGACTTCTTGGCCTTCTGGATGGCGTCGTAGAGGGTGGGGTTGCCGGTCGGGTCCCCGCCACCCATCCGCGCGGCCACCTCGATGTTCTTGACCAGCTTGGCGAACATCTTGCCGCGGCGGGCGTCGATCACGGCCTTCTTGTGCTTGGTCGTCGCCCATTTGGAGTGGCCTGCCATGCGTCCTCTTCCGCTCGTGTGCGTGGGGTCGTCCGGGTCAGGTACGGCGGACCAGGTCGACGAACATCGCGTGGATCCTGGGGTCGTGTCCCACCTCGGGATGGAACGACGTCGCCATCAGCGCCCCCTGCCGGACGGCCACGATCCTACCCGCGGCGGCCTCCCGCCCGGGGGGTGCAGCCTCGACCCGGGCCAGGACGTCCACCTCCGGCCCGGAGCGCTCCACCCACGGGGCGCGGATGAAGACCGCGTGCACCGGGTCGTCCAGCCCGACGAACGGCAGGTCCTCCTCGAAGCTGTCCACCTGGCGGCCGAAGGCGTTGCGACGCACCGTGACGTCCAGCCCGCCCACGGTCTGCTGCCCGGGCTCGCCGTCCAGGACCTCGTCGGCGAGCAGGATCATCCCCGCGCAGGTCCCGAACGCGGGCAGGCCCTCGGTGATGCGCTGCCGCAACGGCTCCAGCAGGTCGAAGGCGCGCGCCAACCGCGCGATCGTCGTCGACTCCCCGCCCGGGAGGACCAGGCCGTCGCACCGCGCGAGCTCCTCGGGGCGGCGTACCGTGATCGGGTCGGTGTCCAGGCGACGCAGGGCGTGCAGGTGCTCGCGGACGTCGCCCTGGAGGGCGAGCACGCCGATCGTCGGGGAGGGCATGGCGCTGGTCAGGCGCGGCGCTGCCAGTGCATGGCGACCTCGATCCGGCCCTCGTCGAACCGGGCCTGGAGCCCGTGCCGCGCGAGGCAGGAGAGCACCGCGTCGAGGAGGTGGTCCCCCGGCGCGACGTTGGCGGTGGTCGGGTGCCAGAGGTTCAGCTCCAGCATCCCGTGGTCGACCGCGTGCCAGACGTCGGGCTGGGTGAACCACAGGATCCCGCGCAACCCGGTACGACGCTCGAGCTCGGCCTTGACCACCCAGTGGTCCTCCACGCCCTGGCGGACGGGTACGTCGTGCTCCTCGCACTCCGTGAAGGCAGCCTGCAGGCGGTCGTGGTCGGTGACGTCGGGCCAGGTCCCCTGCCGGGCGGCCAGGTCACGGCGGGCGGCCGCGATCCAGGCGCGGGCGAGCACCTCCGCCTCCTGGTGCGGCAGCTGGCTGGCGACGGCCTCCCGCACCTCGGCCAGCATCGCGTCCGGCTCCAGCAGGCCGGCCCGGACCTGGAGCCGGGCGTAGTCGCGCAGCTCCTCCTCCGCGGTGGCCCGGCTCACCAG
>CAZRKV010000285.1:0-3313 GCA_964600305.1 uncultured Nocardioides sp.
ACAACGCCTCCAGCGGGGCGCCCAGCGCATCGGCGACGAGCACCTTGATCGGTGTGACGTGGCTGGTCACGACCACCGTGCCGCCCGGGTACGACGCGAGCACCCGGTCGCGGGCCGCCACGACCCGCTCGGCCACGGACCGGAAGGACTCCCCGCCCCCGGGGCCGCGATCCAGGGACCCCAGCCACGCGTCGAGCTCGTCGGGGTAGCGTTCAGAGACCTCCGCGAACGTCAGCCCCTCCCACGTGCCGAAGTCGATCTCCTCGAAACCGTCCTCGGTCTCGGTGGTCGCCCCGAGCACCTCGGCGACGATCTCCGCGGACTCACGGGCGCGGCGCACCGGCGAGGTGATCACCCGGGCGACGTCGTCCTTCATCGGCGCCAGCCACTCCGCGGTGGAGCGCACCTGGGCGCGGCCGTCGTCGTTCAGCGCCGGGTTGCTCCCGGTGAGTCCGCCGGAGAACCGCTTGTCCACGGTGTGCGCGGTGACGCCGTGGCGGACCAGCACGAGCGTCGTGGGCGTTCCCGGGGCGCCCCAGCCGCGGCTCGTGGTCTGCTCCTGCAGGCCGCCGCCGGCCAGGCGTGCGCCCGCGTCCGCCGCCCCGTCGACCGGCTCGGCCAGGACCCGTACGCCGTCGCGCTCGCCGTCGAGGGCCTGGTTCGCCAGCCGGTCGGCTGCGGCGTTCTCCTCGCGTGGGATCCAGGTGTAGCGGGTCCCCGCCGGGGCCAGCTCCCTGGCCTCGGCGGCCAGCGGCTTCATCCCGGGGTGCTTGACCCGCCACCGTCCCGACATCTGCTCGACGACGAGCCTGGAGTCCAACCGCACCTCGACGTTCGCCCCCGGAGCGTGGTCGCGGGCCAGTCGCAGCCCGGCCACGAGGCCGGCGTACTCGGCGACGTTGTTGGTGGCCTCCCCGATGGCCACCGCGGCCTCGGCGAGGACCCGCCCCGTGGCGGCGTCCCGCAGGACGGCCCCGTACGCCGCCTCGCCCGGGTTGCCGCGCGACGCGCCGTCGGCCTCGACCACGACCGCGTCGACGCCCATCGTCACAGCCCGGACTCGTCGGTGCGGACGAGGATCCGCTGGCACTCCTCGCAGCGCACGACCTCCTCCTCGGGGGTGGTCTTGATCGCGGCGAGCTCGGCGTGGTCCAGGGTGAGTCGGCAGCCACCGCACTGCCGGGCCCGCAGCTCGGCCGCCCCCACGCCGCCCTTGTTCGCGCGCAGCTTCTCGTACAGCGCCAGGAGGTCGTCGGGCAGCTCGGCGACCACGGTCTCGCGCTGGCTCCCGACCTCCGCCGCGTCGGCCCGGATCCGGGAGGCCTTCTCGTCCCGGGAGGCAGTGAGCCGTTGCAGCTCCTCGTCGAGGGCCGCCAGCTGCCCCTCCAGCTGGTCGCGCTCCCGCTGGGCGTCCTCCTGGCGCTCCATCACCTCGAGCTCGGTCTCCTCGAGGGTGTCGATCCGACGCTCCAGGGCGACCAGCTCGTGCTGCATCCGCTCGAGGTCCTTGGGGTTGCCCACCAGGCCCTCGTCGATGCGTCGCTGGTCCCGGTCCCGGCGCGCGCGCACCTGCTCCACGTCGGCGTCGGCCTTGCGCTGCTCCTCGGCGAGGTCGTCGGCGAGGATCCGGGCATCACGCAGCCGGTCGTCCACGTCCTTGCGCCGGCGCTCGGCCGTCTCGACCTCGGCGTGCTCGGGCAGGGTGCGCATCTGGTGGCGCAGCTGGTCGGCGCGGGCATCCAGGGCCTGCAGGTCGAGCAGCCTGCGCTGGGCGGCGGGATCTGCCTTCAGGGTCGTCTCCTCTGTGTCCGGAACTGCCACGGGTCCGTGCGGGTCGTGCTCACGTGGGTCTCCACCGTATCGCCCAGGGCCTCGCGGAGCCGCCCCTCCACGACCGGCAGCCAGGTCCACTCCGCGGCCCAGTGCGCCACGTCGAGGAGGGCGGGCCCCTCCCGCTCGGCGAACTCCGCGGCCGGGTGGTGGCGCAGGTCGCTGGTGACGTAGGCGTCGACGTCGCTGCCCGCCATCCGGTCCAGCAGGAAGTCACCGGCTCCCCCGCACACCGCGACCCGTTGCACCGGCCGGTCGGGGTCGCCCACGGCGCGCACCCCCTGCACGGTCGCGGGGAGCGCGTCGGCCACGCGCTGGGCGAACTCCCCCAGCGTCGTCGGGTCGATCGAGCCGACCCGGCCCGTGCCGACGTCGGAGCCCCCCGGGTCGGCCAGCTCGACGACGTCGTACGCCGGCTCCTCGTAGGGGTGGGCCGCCAGCAGCGCCTGCACCACGCGGGCCCGACGGTCGCGAGGGACCACCACCTCGACCCTGACCTCCTCGACGACCTCGAGGTCACCGACGGCCCCGATCGTCGGGTTCGCGCCCGCGAGCGGCCGGAACCGCCCCTCCCCCGGCGTCGAGAAGCTGCACCGGTCGTAGTCGCCGAGGTGGCCCGCCCCGGCGTCGCCCAGGGCCGCGCGGAGGGCATCGGCGTCGCCGGCCGGCACGAACACCGACAGCTTGTCGAGGGGGTGCTGGTCCTCGGCCAGGATCGGGGCCAGGTCCGAGAGCCCCAGCGCACGCGCCATCGCCTCGGAGACCCCGTCGACCGCCTTGTCGGCGTTCGTGTGGGCGGTGAGCAGCCCGCACCCGGCCGCTGCCAGGGTCGCCAGCGTGCGCCCCTTCGGAGTCGTCGCCGGGAACCCGTGGACGGGCTTGAGGAACAGCGGATGGTGGACCACCAGCAGGTCCGCGCCCCACGCGGCCGCCTCGTCGGCCACCTCCGGAGCGGGGTCGACCGCGAACATCACCTTCTCGACCGGCGCTGCGGGGTCGCCGTACACGAGGCCCACGGCGTCCCACGCGTCCGCGGTCGCCGGCGGGTACCAGGCGTCGAGCAGGGCCACCACGTCACCGAGCGTCGTCCGTGCCATGGCGGTCAGGCTAGCGGTCGGATCAGTTGACCTGCCGGTCCCGGCCCTCCCAGAAGGGCTTGCGCAGCTTGAACTTCTGCAGCTTGCCGGTGGCCGTGCGCGCGAGCTCGTCGCGGAACTCCACGGACGTCGGCGCCTTGTAGCCGGCCGCCCGCTCCTTGCACCACGCGATCAGCTCGGCCTCGGTGGCCTCCTTGCCCTCGCCGAGCACGACGAGGGCCTTGATGGTCTCGCCCCACTTCTCGCTGGGTACGCCGATCACGGCGACCTCCGCGACCGAGGGGTGGGAGTGGAGCATGTCCTCGACCTCGACGGAGGAGACGTTCTCACCGCCGGTGATGATGACGTCCTTCTTGCGGTCGCTGATCGTCAGGTAGCCGTCGTCA
>CAZRKV010000285.1:3323-3549 GCA_964600305.1 uncultured Nocardioides sp.
GTGGAACCAGCCGTCCCGCAGTGAGCGCTCGGTCTCCTCGGGCTGCTGCCAGTAGCCCTCGAGCACGACGTTGGACCGGGCGAGCACCTCGCCCTCGTTGTTCGTGGCCAGGCGGACGCCGAGCGCCGGCTGCCCGGCGCGCACCAGCTTCGCGGCGCGCTCGTGGCTGCTGAGGTCGTCCCACTCCTGCCGCGTCCGGTTCACGGTCAGCAGCGGCGAGGTCTCG
>CAZRKV010000286.1:0-3500 GCA_964600305.1 uncultured Nocardioides sp.
GTGTGGGTGTGTAGCACGCCGCCGTACAGCTTCTTCATTGGCCGCGGGCCACCGGCACCGGTGGCCCGCTGCTGTCATGTGTGGGTCCGGGACCCACCGACGAGACCAGGAGGGAATCGTGGCTGACCACCCACGTCGCGGGGGTCCCCCTCGTGCGAAGAACAGCGGGGGCCGGCCCAACCAGCGTGGCGGCGCCGCCGGTCGCCAGGCGGGCAGGGCTCCCTCCCGGCGGCCGCCCGCCCGGGGCGCGTCGAAGCCCCCGCGTCGCAGCGCGGAGCAGCAGGCCTACGACGGCCCCGACCTGCCCGAGCACATCACCGGCGCCGAGCTCGACCGCGGCGTCCGCGCGCAGCTCAAGGGGTTGCCCGAGAAGCTCGCGGCCCGGGTCGCGCGGCACCTGGCCGCGGCCGGCGAGCTGATCGACGAGGACCCGGAGCTGGCCTACCAGCACGCTCGCGCGGCCCGGTCGCGCGCCTCTCGACTGGCCGTCGTGCGCGAGGCGGCCGGTGAGGCGGCGTACGCGGCCGGCCACTACGCCGAGGCGCTGGCCGAGCTGCGGGCGGCCAAGCGCATGAACGGCGCCCCCGACTACCTGCCGATGATGGCCGACTGCCACCGCGCGCTGGGCCAGCCCCAGCAGGCCCTCAAGCTGGCCAAGAGCCCGTCGGTCGCCAAGTTCGCGGCAGCGGCCCGGGCGGAGATGACGATCGTGGAGGCCGGTGCCCGCCGTGACCTCGGCCAGACCGACGCCGCGCTGCGGACGCTGGAGCTGGCGCCCCTGCAGTCGACCTCGCGGGAGCCGTGGGTGGTGCGGCTGCGCTACGCCTACGCCGACGCGCTGGCCGAGGCCGGACGCTCGGTCGAGGCCCTGGAGTGGTTCCACCGGGCCCAGGCGGTCGACGGCCAGCAGGTGACCGACGCGGCCGAACGGGCCGCCGAGCTGGAGGCCGCTCAGGACTGAGCGCCGCGGTCGAGGAAGGTGATCTCGAAGCGTGGGTCGATCTCCTGCTCGCCCCACTGCAGGCCCTCGCGGAACGCCACCCGCACGGGACCGGGCGCCACGGTGCGGGCGTCCTCGCTGGCGACGCGCAGGATCAGCTGGTCCGCGCTGCCCATGGTGAGGGACTCCTCGGACACCGGGAGCACCAGTCCGCAGAACGCCTCGGCCGACGTCGTGGTGCTGATCCGGCCGTCCCGGCACATCAGCAGCTCGACCTCGGTCCCCGTGGTCGCACCGTCGACCTCCACGTCGCGGAGGAGCAGGTCGCGCCCCGGGTCGAGGGCGGCCACACCGACGAAGACTGCGGTGCCGGCGGGGACGCTCACCTCACCGTCCTCGGTGCGGACCTGCAGCGGACTCGGGTTCAGGGCGTACCAGACGACCAGGGCCACGGCGACGACGGGGAAGAGCAGCCACAACCACCGCGTCCACCCGGGACGGCGAACCGCGAGCCCACCTGTCGTCGCCGTGCCCGTGTCCATGGGCGCATGGTATGCGACACTTCGGGCCATGGGCAGCGTGAGGAGGCCCCCGCTGGAGGGCACCGTGGCCGTGCGCGGGCAGCGTCGGCTCGGGTTCGCCGAGTACGGCTCCACCCGGGGGCCGGCGATCGTGTGGATGCACGGGACCCCCGGAGCCAGGCGCCAGGTGCCGCTGGAGGCCCGGGCGCACGCCGAGGCCCGCGGGATCCGCATCATCGGGGTCGACCGCCCGGGCATCGGGTCCTCGACGCCCCACCTGTACGACGACATCCTGGACTGGACCGCGGACCTGGCGATCCTGGCCGACACGCTCGGGATCGACACCCTGCGACTGGTGGGTCTCTCCGGCGGCGGGCCCTACGCCCTCGCGGCCGCGGTGGCGATGCCCGACCGGGTCCACGGGGTCGGTGTCCTGGGCGGCGTGGCTCCCACCTGCGGGGTCGATGCCGCGGAGGGTGGCCCGATCCAGCTCGCGGTGCGCCTGGCCCCGGTCCTCGCCCGCGCCCGGGTGCCACTGGGGGTCGCGATCACCCGCGCGCTGCGCATCCTGCGCCCCCTCGGAGGCCCCGCGCTGGACCTCTACGCCTCCCTCCAGCCCGCCGGCGACCGGAACCTGCTGGGCCGGCCCGAGTTCAAGGCCATGTTCCTCGACGACCTGCTGCACGGCAGCCGCTTCCAGAGCTCGGCTCCGCTCAACGACCTGCTCCTCTTCACCCGCGACTGGGGCTTCAGCGCGTCCGAGGTCGGTGTCCCGGTGCACTGGTGGCACGGCAACGACGACCACATCGTGCCGCTGGAGCACGGTCGCCACCTGGTCGAGCGGTTGCCGCAGGCCCGGCTGGAGGTCATCGACGGCGAGAGCCATCTCGGTGGCCTCGGGATCGCGCGCGAGGTGATCGACGCGATGATGCGGCTGGGGCCGCGCAGCACGCCCGGGGGAGCCGCACCCAGCGCGGCCGCGGCGCGCTGAACCTGCCCGATTGGTTGGCATTCGGGCCTCCGATCGGTCAGAATGGTCCCACACGACAACACGTGTGCACGTGGATCGACCCTCGTCACATCGAGATCGCTGGGGAAGGCGTACCTCGACGCCGACGATGGAGGAGATCACCGTGACCACACGCACCAACCGCGCTGCCGGCACCGCGGCGACGAGAGGCGTCCTCTACGTCCACTCGTCGCCCTCCGCGCTCTGCCCGCACATCGAGTGGGCCGTCGGCGGCGTCCTCGGTGTGCCCGTGAGCCTGGACTGGACCCCGCAGCCGGCCCAGGCCGGCACCCAGCGCGCCGAGCTGTCCTGGAGCGGTGCCGCCGGTTCGGCCGCGACCGTGGCCTCGGCGCTGCGCGGCTGGAACCACCTGCGCTTCGAGATCACCGAGGAGCCGACCCCGTCGTCCGAGGGCGTGCGCTACTCCTACACGCCCGAGCTGGGGGTCTTCCACGCCGTGATCGGCCTGCACGGCGACATCATGATCCCCGAGGACCGGCTCAAGGCCGCCGCGGTCAAGGCGGCGATGGGAGAGACCACTCTCGAGGTGGAGATCGACAAGCTGCTGGGCAAGCAGTGGGACGACGAGCTGGAGACCTTCCGGCACGCGGGCGAGGGCGCCCCGGTGCGGTGGCTGCACCAGGTGGTGTGAGCCGGCGGGCTGACCCGCGCGCCCCCTACAGGGGGATGTTGCCGTGGGAGCCGCGCCGTACGCCGTCGTGGCGGGTGGCGTCCGCGATCGACCGCGCGATCGAGGTGCGCGTGGTCGAGGGCGTCACCACCTCGTCGACGACCCCGATCTCCACGGCCCGGCCCACCCCGCCGGAGAGCTGTTCGTGCTCCTCGGCCAGCTCCTGCTCGATCTGGTCGCGCTTGTCCGGTGCGACCTCGGCGAGCTTGCGGCGGTGCAGGATCCGGACCGCCGCCACGGCCCCCATCACCGCCACCTCGGCCGTCGGCCAGGCCAGCACCCGGGTCGCGCCCAGGGAGCGGGAGTTCATCGCGATGTAGGCGCCGCCGTAGGTCTTGC
>CAZRKV010000287.1:0-3499 GCA_964600305.1 uncultured Nocardioides sp.
CGTAGTCGAACTTCTCCACCGCCCGGATCAGGCCGGTGTTGCCCTCCTGGATCAGGTCCAGCATCGGCATCTGGGACCGGCCGTACTTGCGCGCGATGGAGACCACCAGCCGCAGGTTGGCGGTGATGAAGGTGTCGATCGCCTTCTGGCCCTCCTCGGCGAGCCACTCCAGCTCCTCCTGGGAGGCACGCATCGGGGCGCCGCCCTTGCGGCGTCCCACGCGCCCCTCGGCGAGCAGGTGCTCGGCGTACAGCCCGGCCTCGATCGTCTTGGACAGCTCCACCTCGGTGGCCGCGTCGAGCAGCGCGTTCCGCGCGATCTCGTCGAGGTACAGCCCGACGCTGTCGCGCCCCTCGATCTCGCGGTTGTTGCTGGTGGCCGGCGCATTCGCCGTCGTGGTTGCCATCTCTCGCCCTCCTTCTCGTGCCGGGCCGCCGGGGTGGCCGGGCGTCCCTCACGTCGGTTGCAACGAGTTCGGAGACCGGGATGTTCCCCGATTTCGTTCCTCGCGCTCGCTTGTACCCATTCCGACGAGCGGGGAACCCGGGAAGTTGCCTCCGGTACGAGTTCTCAGGGACTTCTCAGGGGGGTGCCCGTGTCCTCAGCCTGCCCTCAGCCGGCCCTCATGCGGCGAGGCCCATCCGGTCCAGGATCCAGGCGAGCGAGAAGGCCCGGTCCTGCCACGCGCGGTAGCGCCCGGAGACGCCCCCGTGGCCGGCCGACATCTCGGTGCGCAGGAGGACGTCGGGCCCGGTCGACGCCGGGTCGGCCGTGGAGCCGTGGGCCCGGTCCCGGAGCCGGGCGACCCATTTGGCGGGCTCGACGAACAGCACCCGGGTGTCCTGCAGCGAGGTCTCGGCGAGGATCGGCGGGTAGGCCTGCGCCGTGACGTTGTCGTACGGCGCGTAGCCGGCCATGTAGTCGTAGACCTCCGGGTCGGCCTCGGGGTTGCCCCACTCGTCGTACTCGGTGACCGTGAGCGGCAGCGAGGAGTCCAGCATCGAGGTCAGGGCGTCGACGAACGGGACGTCGGCCCGGACGCCGGCGAACAGGTCCGGTGCCTGGTTGGCCACCGCGCCCATCAGCAGGCCGCCGGCGCTGCCGCCCTCGGCCACCATCCGCTGCGGAGTCGTCCACCCGGTCTCGACGAGGTGGCGGGCACAGGCGACGAAGTCGCCGAAGGTGTTCTGCTTGTGCAGCAGCCGGCCCTCGTCGTACCAGCGCCGGCCCATCTCCCCGCCGCCGCGCACGTGGGCGATGGCGAAGGCGGCGCCCCGGTCCAGCACCGACAGCCGGGCGATGGAGAACCCCGGGTCCATCGAGGCCTCGTAGGCGCCGTAGCCGTAGAGCAGCAGCGGCACCGGGCCCTCGCCCAGCGCGTCGGTGCGGACGACCAGCGAGATCGGGACGCGGGTGCCGTCCCCGGCGGTGGCCCACAGCCGGTGCTCCTCGTACTCCGCAGGGTCGTAGCCGCCCAGCACGGGGGTACGGCGCCGCAGGGTGGCGGTGCGCGTGGCCACGTCGTAGTCGTGGATCGCCGGTGGGTGGGCCAGCGAGGTGTGGCCCATCCGCACGACCGGCTGGTCGAAGGACGGGTTCGACCCGGCGCCCACGGTGTGCACCTCGCCCCCGCCGAGCTGCACCAGGTGGTCGCCGTGCAGCCCTTGTTCCCCGAGCTCGAGGACCCGCAGCTGGGTCAGGCCGTCGCTGCGCTGGTGCACCACGAGGTGACCCGCGAAGGCGTCGACGTCCTCCAGCCGGGTGCCCTCGCGGTGCTCGATCAGCGCCGGCCAGTCGGTGGTCGGCTCGATGCCGGTCGCTCCCAGCTCGAAGTCCGGACCGGTGGCGTTGTGCAGCACCAGGAACCGGTCCTCGCCGGCGATGACGGCGTGCTCGAGGGTGTACTCCACGCCCTCGCGGCGCTCGGCGAAGGTCCGGAAGCCGGCGCCGGGGTCGGCGGTGTCGAGGTAGCGCAGCTCGGTGGTGGTCTTGGAGCCGGAGAGCACCATGACGAACCGGTCGCTGCGGGTGCGGCCCACGCCGACCCAGAAGCGGGCGTCGGTCTCGTGGTGCACCAGCTCGTCGTCGGCGCGGGGGGTGCCCAGCACGTGCCGCCAGATCTTGTCGGCGCGCCAGGCCTCGTCGACGGTGGTGTAGTAGAAGGACCCGCCGTCCGGGTGCCAGGTCGCCCCCCCGATGACCCCGGTGATCTCGTCGTCGAGCAGGCCCCCGGTGGTGAGGTCCTTGACGCGGATCGTGTACCGCTCGTCACCGACCACGTCGGTGGAGTAGGCCAGCAGCGTGCTGTCCGGCGACACCGCGGAGCCGCCGAGGGAGAAGAACTCGTGCCCCTCGGCGAGCGCGTTGAGGTCCAGCAGCACCTCCTCGCCGGGCAGGGCGGGTTCGTCGGGGGCGCAGTCCTCGGCGGGTTGCGGCGGGGTCCAGTCGTCGGCGTCGACGACCGGGACGCGGCAGCTCGCGCCGTACTCCCGCCCCTCGAAGGAGCGGCCGTAGTACCAGTACCCCCGGTTGCGGGTGGGCACCGAGAGGTCGGTCTCGAGGGTGCGGGCCCTGATCTCGTCGAAGATCGACTGCCGGAGCCCGGCCAGGTGGGCCGTGCGGGCCTCGGTCCAGGCGTTCTCGGCCTCCAGGTGCTTGAGCACCTCGGGGTCCTCGGCGTCGCGCAACCAGTCGTACTCGTCGACACGGGTCCGGCCGTGGTGGGTGGACTCGACGGGGCGGCGGTCGGCGACGGGGGGTTCCATGGCCGCAGACGATAGCGTCGGAGGTGTGAGCGAGGAGTGGGCCGTCGACCTCAACGCCGACCTCGGCGAGGAGGTCACCGACGACGCCGGCCTGCTGGCCGTGGTGACCAGCGCCAACGTCGCCTGCGGGTACCACGCCGGCAGCCCGGCGATCATGCGCGAGGTCTGCGAGCAGGCCGCCGTGCGCGGGGTGGCCGTCGGGGCCCAGGTCTCCTACGCAGACCGGGAGAACTTCGGGCGGGTGGAGCTCGACGTCCCCGTCGAGACGCTGCGGGACCAGGTCGCCCACCAGGTCGGGCTGCTCGCCGAGATCGCGGCCGCGGCCGGCACCCGGGTCACCTACGTCAAGCCGCACGGCGCGCTCTACCACCGGGTCGCCGTCGACCACGGGCAGGCCGACGCGGTGCTGGCCGGGTCGGGCGAGCTGCCGGTGCTCGGCCTGCCGGGTTCGGTGATCCTCGACCTGGCCCGTGGAGCGGGGCGGGCCGTCAGGCACGAGGGCTTCCCGGACCGGACCTACACCGCCGAGGGTCGCCTGGCCCCCCGCGACCAGCCGGACGCGGTGCTCACCGACACCGACCGGATCGTCCGGCAGGCACTCGACCTCGCCCGGGCCGTGGACTCGTTGTGCCTGCACGGGGACACCCCGGGAGCCGTCGCGCACGCCGCCGAGGTGCGGCGCCGGCTCGAGGCCGCCGGCTTCCACCTGCGTCGTCCGTGGTGAGGGGGAGGTG
>CAZRKV010000288.1:0-3486 GCA_964600305.1 uncultured Nocardioides sp.
TGTCCTCGCGGTTCGACCCTCCGCAGGCTCCGGCTCTCACGCATCGGACACAATGACCCACATGATCGTCACCGCCAGCACGGTCAAGGACACCCTGGCCGGCGTGGAGCGCTTCGTCACGGGCAACCTCGCCAACGGGGTCGACCACATGTTCGTGTTCCTCGACGCCGACGACCCCGAGGTGCAGGGCTTCCTCGACTCCCACGACGACGTGACCTGCGTGCGCACCGGCCCGGAGTGGTGGCGCGGGGCGCGGCCGAAGGCCCTGAACGACCGGCAGCGGATCAACGCGAACCTGGTCAAGGTGCTGCTCGCGCCGTTCTCCTGGGCCGACTGGGTCTTCCACATCGACGGTGACGAGATCGCGCTGGTCGACCGGGATGCCCTGGCCGCCGTACCCGAGGAGCAGCGGGTGGTGCGCCTGGCTCCCCGGGAGGCGGTCAGCAGGATGAGGTGGGAGGGCGACCCCACCCACTTCAAGCGGCTGCTGGACAAGCCCGACCTGGCGCTGCTGCACACCCTGGGTGCCATCGACAAGCCCGCCAACGGCAGCTACTTCCACGGGCACGTGTTCGGCAAGGTGGGCCTGCGGCCGTGCCTGGACCTGTGGCTGGCGCTGCACCAGGTCGTGGACGCCGACCGGGAGCAGGTCGAGGCGGCCTCCGACGAGCGGCTGCGCCTGCTGCACTACGAGTCCTACTCCGGGGACGAGTTCGTCCGCAAGTGGACCGCGCTCCTGCGCGCCGGGCCGATGTCGAGCTTCCGGCCCGCCAGGGAGCCCACGGCCCTGGCGCTCCAGGCGCTGCTGGCCAAGGGGCTCGACCCCGAACGGGCCCGTCCCTACCTGGAGCGGATCTTCGAGCGCACCACCCTCGACGACTTCGAGACCCTGGCCGACCTCGGGCTGCTCGAGGAGCACCGGCCCCTCGAGGGCACCCACGAGCCCGAGCCGTTCCCCGAGGGGGCGCGCGAGGAGATGGAGACCCTGCTCGAGCAGCTGGCCGGCGAACCCAAGGCGTCCTTCCACCCCGGCGGCGGCACTGCCGACGTCGCCGACATGCTCGCCCGGGCCGGGATCGACGTCGGTGCCGTCGACGGCGGCCGGGTCAAGGCAGGGCGTAGGTTCCTGCGTCGTTCCTGACCACCAGCCCGTCGGCGACCAGCCCCGCGAGGCAGCGCTCCCGCTGGATCGGGTCGGACCACTGCGTCGCGAGCCGCGCGTGCGGCACCGGGTCCGGACTCTCCCGCAGCACCGCCAGCAACCGCCCGCGCACCTGCCGGTCGGTGCCGGCCCAGGCCTGCCCGCGGCGCGGTGGGCCGTCGTACGCCGGCCGCCCGGCCCGCTGCCACGCGCAGTGCTCGCGCACCGGGCACGCCTCGCACCGGGGACGGGTCGAGGTGCAGACCAGGGCGCCCAGCTCCATCGTGGCCGCGGCCCAGGCCGCCGCCGTCCGGGAGTCCTCCGGGAGGACCGCGGCGGCCCGCTCCCGCTCCGCGCGCGTGACCGAGGGCGCCGGGAGCTCCTCGCCCGCGACGGTGCGTGCGAGCACCCGACGGACGTTCGTGTCGAGCACGAGGTGCCGGCGCCCGAAGGCGAAGGACGCGATCGCCGCCGCGGTGTAGTCGCCCACCCCCGGCAGTGCCACCAGGTCGTCGTACGCCGCGGGCACCGCGCCGTCGTGCTCGGCCACGATCGCGGTGGCCGCGGCGTGCAGGCGCAGGGCCCGTCGCGGGTAGCCCAGCCGACCCCACGCCCGCACCGCCTCCCCGGAGGGCTCGGCCGCCAGGTCCGCGGGAGCCGGCCACCGCTCCAGCCACGCCTGGTGGACCGGGAGCACCCGGGCCACGGGGGTCTGCTGGAGCATGAACTCCGAGACCATCACCGACCACGGCGTCGCCGAGGGCTCGCGCCACGGCAGGTCGCGCGCGTTCTCGTCGTACCAGGCCAGCACCGGCTCGTGCAGCTCGCTCATCGCGCGGCGATCGTACCCACCCGCGGTGTGGCACCACCGGAGCCGGCAGGTGCCTGACTAGCGTGACCGCCATGTCCACGATCACCCGCCCCCGGGGCCCGTTGCCGGCGCGTGTGTACTGGGTCCGCCGGTTGCTCGTGCTCGGGCTCGTGGTGGCGCTGGTCGTGGTGCTGGCCCGTGTCCTGGGCGGGGACGGCGACCAGGCGTCGGGACGGGCCGACGGCGTGGCCCGGCAGACCGCAGGGGACGTGACGGACGAGGACGGACCGTCCGGTCAGGAGTCCCCGGCCGGGGACGAGGAGGACCCCGACGCGACCCCCGAGGAGGACGCCCGGGAGGACGGCGCGGACGACGGCGCGGAGGCTGGGGCCGACGGTGGGAAGGACGAGAAGGAGCCGAAGCCGGCGCGGCCCGAGGGCCGGTGCGAGCCGGAGGACCTGGTCGTCGAGCCCGTGGTCAAGGACCCCGTCGCCGGCAGCCCGGTGCGGATCGTGCTGGCGATCAGCTCCCGCGAGTCCGAGGCGTGCAACTGGACCGCCTCGCCGGAGACGCTGGTCGTCGACATCACCTCCGGGGACGACGACATCTGGACCTCACGCCACTGCGCCGGCCGCCTCGAGGAGGAGGAGGTGGTCCCGCGCCGGGAGAAGCCGGCCCGGGTCGCCATGGTGTGGTCGGGCAAGCGCTCCGACGAGGAGTGCTCGTCGATGACCCGCTGGGCGCTGCCGGGCTGGTACCACGTCCGGGCCGCGGCGTACTCCGGGGAGCCGACCGAGGAACAGTTCGAGCTGGCCAAGCCCGAGCGCCCGGTGGTGAAGCGGACCGTGCCCCCGAAGGAGAAGAAGAAGCAGAAGCGGCGGGATCGGGAGCAGCGGCCCACCGAGGAGCCGCTGCGCGACGGCCAGGGCGGGGCCCGGGAGCCGAACGGCTGATGCTCCCTCAGACGTAGCGGTCCAGGATGCTGGACTCGGCCAGCCGGGACAGCCCCTCGCGCACGCTGCGAGCGCGCAGCTCGCCGACGCCGTCGACGGCCTGGAGGTCCTCCACGCTCGCCGACAGCAGCTTCTGCAGGGTGCCGAAGTGCTCCACGAGCCGGTGCGCCACCGGGTCGGGCAGCCGCGGGACCTGGGCCAGGAGGCGGTAGCCGCGCGGGGCCACCGCCCCGTCCAGGTGCTCCCCGGTGCGCAGTCCCATCGCCCGCGCGACGGAGGCGACGTCGACCAGGTCGGTGGGGGACAGCGACTCCATCCGCTCCAGCACCGCCTCGGGGGGACGTGGGTGCCGCCCGGCCGGCAGGTAGTCGCGGATCACCAGCTCGCGCTCGGCGTCGACCCCGGTGATCAGCTCCTCCAGCTGCAGCGAGAGCAGCCGTCCGTCGGTGCCGAGCTCGAGGACGTAGTCCTCGATCTCCCGGGCGATCCGGGTGACCATCTCCAGCCGCTGGGCGACCACGGCCACGTCCCGCACCGTCACCAGGTCCTCGATCTCCAGCGCGGACAGGGTGCTGGAGACC
>CAZRKV010000289.1:0-3481 GCA_964600305.1 uncultured Nocardioides sp.
GCTCGAACAGCTCCTGGGCGGTGTCCATCACGTCGATGTGCTTGGCGAAGAAGACCACCTTGCCGGCGCTGTGGGCGAGCTGGGCGGCGTAGTCCGCGGCGAGGGGCGCCTTGGCCTGGCCGATCCGGCGCACCATCGAGAAGACGTTCTCGCCGCTGCTCTCGTCGCCCTCGTCGTTGAGCTCCCACTGGGCGACGCGGCGCACCAGGTCGAGGTCGATGGCATCGCTGGGCTCCTCCTCGGACCGGCGGCGCGTGGCCTGGGCGGCCCGGTAGCGCTGCACCAGCCGCTGCGCGAGCTCGCGCTCGGCCTCGCGGATGGAGCGGCTCCGCGCCGCCTCGAGCTCGACGGCGAGGTCGGCGATCCGGCGGGCCGGGATGTCGGAGGCGACATCGACCTTGCGGCGGCGCACGATCCCCATGTCGATCACGGCCTGCCGGGCCGCGGGGTAGAACGCGTGGTCGGCCGGGGTCAGCCCGGTCTCGGCGAGCCGGCGCATCAGGATCGGTCCGGGACGCTTCTCCCCGACCCAGCCGAGGAACTCCCAGATCGCGCGGAAGTCCTCGATGTCGTTGATCAGGGGCGTGCCGGTCAGCGCCATCAGCAGCGGCCGCGCGTAGCGCTGGCGGATCCGGTCGGAGATCGTCAGCACGTGCTGGGAGCGCTGGGACTTCTTGTTCTTGATGAAGTGCGCCTCGTCGACGACCATCCCGCGGAAGCCGTGGTGGCCCATCCAGCCGACGTGTCGGTCGAGCACCTCGTAGTTGACCACGATGATGTCGGCGAACCCGTCGAGGTCCTGGGCGTCGCCGTGGATGACGTCGACGGTACGCCGCGGGGTCCACAGCTCCGCCTCGCGCGCCCAGTTGGTCTTGACCACGTTGGGCACCACGACCAGGAGCGGGTAGGCCTCGGCCGCCTCCGCGGCCAGCAGGGCCTCGGCGGTCTTGCCCAGACCGGGCTCGTCGGCGAGCAGGAAGGTGCGGTGGCCGTGCTGGGCGGCGGCGACCACCTGGGCCTGGTGGCGCATCAGCTCGTGGCCGGAGCGGGTGGTGAGCGTGCGCGGCTCGGGGAGCTCCATGTGGGAGGCGGCTCCCGGCTCGGCGTGCTCGAAGGAGTTCAGCAGCGGCTCGATGAGCTCCCACCCCACGAGCGGGCCCTCGTAGGGGCGCCGGGCCTCGGCGTCGGTGGAGTCGGGCTTCATGAACGGGTTGGACAGCTGCGCCTGCCGCACCGAGATCGGCACGACCTGGCGCTCGGCGCGGACGACGGACTCCAGGCTGCGGTCCCGCTCGGCGGTGTCGGGACCGGGCTCGCGGCCGCCCTCGACCTGCATCCGGCGCTTGAGCTGGCGGCCCACCTCGGTGAGCTCGGCCCCCTCGTCGAGCAGGTGGAACAGCGAGGGCTCGCGGGCGGCGGTCTGGGCGAGGATCGTGGCGATCCCCTCCAGCCGCTTGAGCTGGCCCTCCCGCTGGCCCTCGGCGAGGGTCTCGTCGGTCTTCACCCGCGCCCGCTCCTCGCGGGCGAGCTGGGCCACGACCTGGAACTTGGTGCGGTGCGTGGGCGTGACCTCGCGGCGCTGGACGCTGTTCTCCACGTCGCGCACGGCTTTCGCGAGCACCGGCAGGATGCCCTCGTTGTCCTGGCGACGCTGGCCGTTCCGGTTGGTGCCGGAACGGCGCTGACCTCGTGCGGCCAATCCACTCTCCTTCAGCGTTGGCGTCCCGACCCGGCAGTTGCTCGATCCGTCTCCGACGGACTCATCGACGCCCTCGGCGCCGTGTGCCGCCGCCCGGCGACGGGACCCACCTCGCCCGCCGCAGCGTTGTCGCTGCTGACAGGCCCGATGCACCGGAGGTGTGCCACCCCCTGCTGCGGAAGATCGAGAACCACGTCGCGGAGGCATACTCCTCGAGACGACGCCCACCTGACCGGTGCTGCTCCCCATCGTAACCCCCCAGCACCCGATGCACGAACTCCCTCCACCGTCCGGTGTTTCGTCCCCTCCGTCGGCCGGGCACGATGGTCGTGATGTCCGGACCCGACGAGCGCCCCGACCTGCACTTCTACTTCGACCCCGTCTGCCCGTTCGCGTGGATGACCAGCCAGTGGGTGCGCCAGGTGATGGCCCGCCGCGACTACACCACCGAGTGGCGCTTCATCTCGCTGCGCCTGGTCAACGCGCAGGTGGACTACGAGTCCCACTTCCCACCGGGGTACGAGGCAGGGCACACGGCCGGGCTGCGACTGCTCCGCGTCGCGGCCGCGGCGCGCGAACGGCTCGGGCACGACGCCGTCGACCGGCTGTACGCCGCGCTGGGCACGCGGATCTTCGAGTCCGACCCGGTGGACACCGGACCTGACGAGCAGGGTCGCGACCTGCGCGGGACACCCGGGTTCCTCGCCCCGGCCCTGGCCGAGGCGCGCCTGCCGGCCGACCTGGTCGACGCCCTGGACGCCGAGCACCACGACGCGGTGGTCCAGGCCGAGACCGACCAGGCGCTCTCGCTGACCGGCAAGGACGTGGGCACCCCCATCATCCAGGTCGACCCACCGGACGGGGTCGCGTTCTTCGGTCCGGTGATCAGCCGACTCCCCTCCCCCGAGGACGCCGTCGACCTGTGGGACCACGTGGTGGGCCTCGCCCGGTTCCCCGGGTTCTCCGAGCTCAAGCGCAGCCTGCGGGAGCTGCCCCAGCTGCGTGGACTCGGGGTCGAGGTCGGCGAGACCGGCCGGGTCGAGGACTGGCACGGCGGGAGCCGGCGCACGAAGAAGTGAGCACGGGAGGGGGCAGCGGGCGCGGCTACTCGCAGGCGCCCCAGAGCCCGCGCCCGGCCTCCCGGGCCTCCGCCTCCGCGGCCCGCACGAGGTCGATGAACCGGTCGTTCGGCTCGTAGAGCACGGCTCGCCCGGCACCGGCCCGCGCGAGCTCGGCGTTGACGAGCTCGCCGTCCTCGTTCCACACGTAGAGCAGGGCCCGGTCGTACCGGTCCCGCAGCTCCTCGTCGGGCAGCACCCAGACCTCGGCGCCGACGGGCGCGAGCTCGGCCAGCTCCGCGGACGCCTCCGGGCCGTAGCACTCCACCGGGGAGTCGGGCTTCACGGTCTCCGGGGTGTCGATGAGCAGCAGCCGCACCGACTCGCCCGCTCGGTCGAGCAGGTCCCCGCCGCCGACCGAGCGCAGGTGCAGCGTGTCCCCGTCGACGTGGCGCACCACGGCCGCCGGCTCGGCCTCGTCGGGCAGGTCGGGGTTCGGCGCCGGTGTGCCCGCCCGCTGGACGAGCACCGCCACCAGGACCAGGGCCACCACGGTCAGCAGGGCCACCGTCGCGAGCAGGGTGCGGGGTCGCAGCACGCCGCGATTCAACCATCGGACGCCGACGGCGAGGCTCGTCCACAGGCCGTCGCCGTCGGTTCCACCGCACGGCCAGGCGGCGTAGTCTCCCGTCCATGAGCATGAGCGCCGTCGAGATGGAGCGGA
>CAZRKV010000290.1:0-3462 GCA_964600305.1 uncultured Nocardioides sp.
CCATGCATCGCGTCCAGGCCTGCATCCCGTCGTGATCGCCCTGCTGGCGACCACGGTCGATCAGCTGAGCCGGCGACTGCTGTGCTGGAGCGGCGTGGTCGACCCGTTGCGGTCCTGACTCGACCCGTTGCGGACCTGGCTCGGCAGGTCCTCGTGCCGCCCTGCACCCCGGGGCGGCAGCTCCACCCGGTCCCCGGACACGTCCGAGGCGTAGTACGCCCGGCGCAGGGCGCCCCGGTCGCGCGTCCCGCTCAGGATGGTGCCCACCATCCGTAGCCGGTCCCGCTGCACCAGGTCCATCGCCGCCTTCAGGTCGTCGCGCGACGTCCGACCCCACCGGGCGACGAGGACCAGTCCGTCCAGCATCTCGCTGAGGACCGCCGCGTCGGTCACCGACAGCAGTGGGGGCGCGTCGTAGATGACGACGTCGAAGCGCTGGCGCAGGGTGCGCACCAGGCCCTGCATGGCGCTGGAACCCAGCAGCGCCGTGGGGTCCGGGGGCAGCGACCCGGCGGGCAGCACGGACACCCGGTTGTCGTGCCACGGCACGAGCACGTCGTCCAGGGCGACCTCGTCCAGCAGCACGTCGGTGAGTCCGACGCTCCCCTCCAGGCCCAGCAACCGGGAGACGCCGGGTCGCCTGAGGTCGGCCTCGACCAGGCACACCGACGCCGTCTGGGACCAGCTGATGGCCAGGTTGCAGGCCACGGTGGTCTTGCCCTCGCCGGCGAGGGGGGAGGTGACGGCGAAGTGCCGCAGCTCGTGGTCGACGGTGGCGAACTTCAACGCCGTGCGCACGGTCCGGTAGCGCTCGGCCGCGACCGAGCGGTGGTCCAGGGCCACGAGGGGCCGCGACCGGGCGTCCCGCTCGTGCAGCGTGGCACCCAGGGGGGACATCCCGGTGATCGTCCGGACCGCCTCGTCGCCCTTGATCCGGCGATCCAGGTGGTGGCGCACGACGGCGGCCGCGAAACCGAGCGCGAAACCGACCAGGACCCCGAGGGCCAGGTTCAGCAAGGTGCGCGGCGAGGACGGGTCGCTCGGGAGCGTCGCCGGCTCGATCATGCTGACCTTGACCGCGCTCTCGTCGGCCCCCTGCCCCGTCTCGAGCTCCTCGATGAGCTCGCCCATGCGCTCCGAGACCAGGTCGGCCACCGCACTGGCCGTCCTCGCCGAGGAGTGCGAGGCCGAGACCTCGAGCAGCACCGTCTCGGGCGGGCTGCTCACCTCGATCGAGCGGCGCAGCTCGGCCTCGGACAGGTCGAGGCCCAGCTCCTGCATGACTGGTCGCAGGACGTCGGGGCTCTTGGACAGGTTCGAGTAGGACTTCACCCGCTGCACGGCGAACTGTGAGGCCTGGAAGATCTCCCCCTGGTCACCTCGCTCGGCCATCGTCACGAACGAGGTCGCGGTGGCGGTGTAGGCGACCGGGGCCAACACGTTGTAGGCGGTGGCGGCGAGCACCCCGAGCAGCAGGCCTGCCCCCCACACCCGCCAACGCCGGTGCAGGATCGTGAAGTATTGGCTGAAGGTCATGGTCGGTCACTCCCCCTGGTGTCGCATCATCGTTCGTACGGCTCGGGTCCCCTGCGGTCCGAGCAATCGCTTGGCCTCCTGCCGCGCGCGGTCCCGCGCGGTCCCGCCCAGGTGGGCCAGGAGGCCCACGGGGGTCCGCGCGCGGTGGAGCTGGAAGAGGGGCCGGGGCTCGGCACCGAAGTCCCGCTTGTAGGCCTCGTCCCCGACGGTCAGGTCGAGGTGCGCCAGGCCACGGTCGATCGCGTCGTGGGCCAGCCGGTCCACGACGAGGAGGCCCAGCGAGTAGTTCCGAAGCCGCCCGACGTCGTACCCGACGAGCAGGAAGAGCTCGCGGTCCTCCTCGACCAGGTCCAGCGCGACGGCGGCCGGGTGCCCCCCGACGTCGAGCACGACGAGCCGGGCCGGGCCCACCCCGAGGACCCCGTCGAGCGCGGCGGTGGCGTAGAAGGCGACGTGGTCGGGGCTCTGCAGCAGGTCCGTGCCGCCGCGCTCGGCGAAGCGCACCGCCCGCAGGTCACGCAGCAGCGCGATCAGCCCCGGCACCTCCGCGGGGTCGGTCACCACCCGCAGGCGGGCGCCTCCCTTGGGACGCAGACGGCGGTACTTGCGTTCGAGGTGCCGGACGAATCCAGGCTCGAGCCCCTCCCGCCACGTGGCGGCCGAACCGGCCAGCTTGACCGTGTGTGTCCCGTAGGAGTGGCGGCGTGCCCGGGCGCCGAGCAGGGACCGCAGTGAGTCGGGGTCGTCGGGGACCCGGTCGACCCGGACCAGGTCGTGGCCACCGAGGGCCCGTCGGACGCGGGGGGCCAGCGTGGGGTCCCCGGCGACCGCCTCCCGCCACGCCTGGGCCACGACGGGCTGGGCGTAGTCGGCGACCCCGAGGTCGGCGTACTCGACCACGCGCACCCCGTGGACCCGACGGTGGACCAGGGGCAGCACCCCGACCAGCTCACCGTCCACGTGGCGCACGGTGACCACGCAGGGCCTGGCTCCCAGGGCAGGCGCGAGCCGACCGTAGACCCGCTCGAGCCAGGCGCCGTCCTGGAACGCGGTGGCCTCGCTCGCGGCGAACAGCCGGGCGTACTCGGGCCCCCGGAGGTCGAGGTCGTCCTCCCGGGCCACCACGAAGGAGGAACCGGCCCCGCCCGCGGTCGCGGGACGCTCCAGCCACGGCGTCACCCGGCGGTACGCCGCCCGGGTGCGGGGCACCAGCCGGGACCCGTCGATGCACTCCAGGGCTCCGACACGGTTCCAGGTGTGCAGGCGGTTCCCGGGCCACGCCTCACCCGGTGCCACCCGCGCGACCAGCCGCTGCTCGAACCCTTCGTCGTCGAGGCGGAGGACCTCGAAGAGGTTGACCGCACGTCCGTACCCGCCACGGCAGTCCTGCGCCGGGCGGACGAGGCGTCCTGCCTCCTCGAGGACCCGGCCGGCCGGACGCGCGCCGGCCGCGTCGACGAGCACCGGGTTGGCCCGGTGCGGTATCCAGGGCCCCCGCAGGTCCGGGGCGCTCCACAGGTGCAACGCGTCCGAGGCGGAGCCGCCCTGGCGCACGGTCGCGGAGAGCCACCACCGCCCGTCGTGCCGGAACGGTGTGGCGTCACCGGCCTCGACACCGGCCAGGAGCACCCGGTCGAGCACCCACCGGCGTGGGTAGTCCACGGCCCGGTAGAGCTCCACGGTGCCGGCCTGGGAGGTCTCGGGGATCATCCAGACCTCGCCGTCGTGGGCGAGGACGAACGGGTAGGACAGGTGCACCTCGTGCTCGAGCACGCACTCCGGCGTCCCGAGCGGCCCGTCGGGGCCGACCTCGACCACGGAGATGACGGCCTTGCCACGGCGGTGGTCGAAGTCCTCGACGAAGAGGTGCCTCCGACCGTCGTGCTCGAACGGGAACGGGTCGGCGTAGAAGTGCCACCCGTCGTC